>NZ_JRVL01000001.1:0-27911 GCF_054823985.1 Acinetobacter sp. GN11
CATAATGACGAACTTAGTCATAAAATCATTTCGCTTCTAAGTGAAAGGATTAACGCGTGACCGAGCTTCAAGATATCGATTTTGTAGAGTTAAGTGATGAGGAAATGCATCTCTATAGCCGTCAGATTTTACTTGATGGATGGGATATTGAAGCTCAGGAAAAACTCAAACTTGCTAATGTGCTGATTGTAGGTGCTGGTGGCATAGGTTGTAGCAGTGCAGAGCTACTTGCGCGAGCAGGGGTTGGGAAAATTACACTGATTGATGCAGATACGATCGAGATAAGTAATTTACAACGTCAAATTGCATTTGGTCATGAAGATATCGGACGTTATAAAGCAGAGATTCTTGCTAAGCGATTACAGAAAATTAACCCTTATATCTGTGTTGAATACTATAACGAACGGTTAGACGAACATAACATTGATAGACTGGTTGAACACCAAGATGTGGTTTTAGATGGATGTGATAATTTTACAACTCGTTATCTTGTAAACGCGGCTTGTAAGAAACATCAGGTCGCATTAATTAGTGCTTCAGCAATTGGTTTTCAGGCACAAATGTTTATGGTTGAAGGAGATTCAGCCTGCTATGAATGTCTTTTTCCAAAAGAACAACATAGCAATGAAGGATTACGCTGTGCAGAATCGGGGGTACTTGCAACTACTCCTGTAATGATAGCGTCATTACAAGCACATCACACTTTGCTGTATTTAGGGTTAAATCGTGTACCTTTAAAACAGAAACTATTACTGTGGGATGGATTAAACATGACACAACGTATTGTTAGTTTTGATAAAGATGTAAATTGCCCACTTTGTCAGGCAAGCTAAACAGTAAATGAAATAAAATTTGCTACACTCAACCTGAATGATTTGGTTTTGAAGAAATATGAAAAAAAATATTTTGTTTGATGGGTTACGTTCCGTCGCCCGCATTGGTGAAACAGCAGTGGTTGCGGCCAAAGCTGGAATTAAATACGCAACTGAAAAACCAAGTAATGCCAAACTCATGCGAGAGACTTTTGAGTCGCTTGGTTCAACTTATATTAAGCTTGGTCAGTTTATTGCGAGTACACCATCGCTTTTCCCTCGTGAATATGTAGAAGAATTTCAAGGTTGTTTAGACCAGACACCAACACTGCCATTTAGCTATGTTCAAGGTGTGCTTGCATCTGAGTTTGAAGGACGCGATTTAAATCAGATTTTTAGCTATATTGATGAAAAACCATTAGCTTCTGCATCAATTGCTCAGGTTCACGCAGCTAAGCTGACCACAGGCGAAGATGTCGTTATTAAAGTACAAAAACCTGGTGTCGAAACCATTTTATATACAGATTTAAGTGTGGTGCATTGGGCTGCCAAATTGCTTGAACGTGTCGTACCTAAAATTAAATTTGCTGCACTTTCTGAAATTGTCGATGAAATTAAAAGCCGTATGGTTCGCGAAGTTGATTTCATTGAAGAAGCACAAAACTTAGATGATTTTGTTGAATATTTAAATATTTCACAAAATAAAGCTGCGACTGCACCTAAAGTTTACCATCAGTTTTCTACACGCCGTGTTTTAACCATGCAACGCCTATATGGTGTGTCTTTGACAGACTTTAGTGTTGTAAAAAAATATGCTAAAGATCCATCGCAAGTACTGATTACTGCCATGAATACATGGTTTGGTAGTTTAATGCTATGTAAGAGTTTCCATGCGGATTTACATGCTGGAAACCTAATGTTGCTTGAAGATGGTCGAATTGGTTTTATTGATTTTGGTATTGTAGGGCAGCTAAACCCAGAAGTCTGGACAGCGTGTATGGCCTTTATGGATGCATTGCAAAAAACTGATTATCAGGCAATGGCTGAAAACATGCTGAAAATGGGCATGACTCATAACAAAGTTGATGTTGATGTATTGGCACAAGATTTAGAGCGCTTATTTAATGGCGTATTAATGTCTGACCCTCAACAAATATTGTCTTCAAATCCAGCCGATTTAAACGACATTATGATGGATATGGTGGGTGTTGGTGAGCGCCACGGTATTAAATTCCCTCGAGATTTTGCTTTATTATTTAAGCAAATGCTTTATTTCGATCGTTTTATGCGCGTACTCGCACCATATACCGATATTTATGCAGACCAGCGTTTGAAAATGGTTCAAAATATGGAACCTGCTTCGTTGTTAAAGCACTAAGGTCAGTTTAAATTTATGGATGCCATTATTATTGAAGGGTTAAAGGTTGAAACAGTCATTGGTTGTTTCAACTGGGAAAGACAAATCATTCAACCTTTAATGTTGGATTTAACCATCCATAATGATTTGAGCCGAGCAGCGCAGTCTGACAAACTTGAGGATACACTCAACTATGCTCAGATTTGTGAGTTGTCGGCTCAAACGATTCAGGAAGCCAAACCTGAATTAATTGAACATGCAGCACATCTTGTTTTGAAACGTTTGTTTGAAACCTTTCCAACAATTGAAAAAATTACCATAACCATCCGTAAGCCCGCCATCATTGCAGAAGCTAATGCTGTAGGAATTCGTCTTGAACGCACCAGAAACAATTTTTGCGCTCGCCCTAGCGAGTAATTTAGACGCAGATCAGCACTTTACTTTTGCGTATACGCAATTAGCAACTTTGGGGAAAGTGCAGTTTTCATCTGTTTATCAAATTCCATGCCGAGATGGTATTGGAGATGATTATTGGAATTCAGCATGTCTATTAAAAAGTTCTTTAAATCCTTCAGAAATCGAAGCTTTCTTAAAAAAACTTGAATCAGACACAGGGCGTATTCGTCCATCACATCATATTTCTTTAGATGTAGATTTGATTGCATGGGGAGCTGATCTAGACCATATGCAATTTAATTCTAAAAAATTACCTTTAGCGCTCGATGTAAAAATCCCTTTATATGAGCTTTGGCATTGTGAAACCTTAAAGGCTGATAGCATGCTTTATCCAGTCGTTAATTTTAAAGTTTAAAGGCTTTCAAACTAGATTTTACGCAAACTTTACGCGGTCTTTAATTTCCTCAATAGAGAATTTACGAGCATTTTACCCATACTGAAATTCACTAAATTAGTGTTATTTCAGGACAATAAAGATGCTTATAAATTCTCAAATGCGCATCTTGCATCAGTCTGGCATTGTTTTATCCGGACTTAAAACAAATGATATTTCTTCATCTCTCCTTATTTCCAGTTTGGCAAATCAAGCCAAGGAACATAAAGGAGAATAGCCATGTTAGAACTTATACTTGTTTTATTTATTGCTATTTTTCTAGCATGGTGCCTCGGTAAATATCTATCCAAAGTGATGACAAATCAGCCGATGTGGGGTGATGGATTATTTCGCTGGATTGAAAATCCTGTTTATCGCTTGTTAGGTATATCTCCACACCAACAAATGAACTGGAAACAATATTCTCTAGCATTTGTTGTTAGCTGTGTTGTTCTAGCTGTAGCCGTTTTTGCTATTTTTATGACGCAAGCATGGCTACCATTAAACCCCAATCATGCACCAAATATGAGTTGGGATTTAGCATTACACACGGTTATTTCATTTTTAACTAATACCAATCAACAGCATTATTCTGGCCAAGCTCAGTTATCTTATTTGTCGCAAATGACAGGTATTGTAGGTTTGCAAGTCATTACTCCAATGATGGGGCTGGCTTTGGTGGTCGCGACCTTAAGAGCTTTCTTTTATCAGCGCCCAAGCCATATTGCAGCCGATGTTGCCGAGCAGCCAGACCAAATTTTAATTGGGAACTATTGGGCAGATGTAATTCGCCCTACAGTCCGATTCTTGCTTCCTCTCTGTTTTGTCTGGTCTTTATTGCTCAACAGCCAAGGCGTACCAGCGACTTTCCAAGGCGGGCCAGAAGTACAGCTGATTGATAAAGCCAATACAGTTCAAACCCAAAAAATTCCTTTAGGTCCAGTTGCACCAATGGTAGCGATTAAGCAATTGGGAAGTAATGGTGGCGGTTGGTATGGTCCAAATAGTAGTGTGCCTTTAGAAAATCCAACACCGCTTTCTAATTTATTAGAAATGATTGCGATATTACTTATTCCACTTACCGTGATTTTTATGGTTGGGCATTTTACCCAGCGTAAAAAGTTTGCTTACTTTGTGTTTGGTAGCATGCTTTTCATGTCGAGTATTTCAGGTGCGGCGGCTGTCTGGTCTGAGAGTATGTCATCGACAGCATCTCAACTTGCCGTAATGGAAGGTAAAGAACAACGTTTTGGACCAGCTGCATCAGCAGTTTGGGCAGCGATCACTACGCAGGTGAATAACGGTTCGGTCAATATGATGCATGATTCTTCTGCGCCGCTTACTGGTTTAGTCGAACTCATTAACATGCTGATTAATGCCATTTGGGGTGGTGTGGGCTGTGGTCTGCAACAGTTTATGATTTATCTGTTACTCGCAGTATTTATTGCAGGTTTAATGACAGGTCGTACCCCTGAGTTGTTTGGGCGCAAGATTGAAGCGGCAGAAATTAAGTTGCTCGCGATTATTATCTTGATTCAACCTTTAGTCATTCTTGCATTTACCGCATTAAGCCTCAGCATTCCAGGCATATCTGGAATTAGTAATCCGGGACCACATGGTATTAGCCAAGTGTTCTATGAATATGTCTCTGCATTTGCAAACAATGGTTCAGGTTTTGAAGGTCTTGGAGATAACACTGTATGGTGGAATGTCACTTGTAGTATTGCTCTTCTTTTAGGACGTTTCCCGACATTAATTTTGCCATTAATGATTGCGACACGTTTAGCAGCAAAAAGAAAAGCACCCGAAACAGCAGGTAGTCTTCAAGTTGAAACTCCAACCTTTGCTTTAACGCTGATTACGATTGTTGTGTTGCTTACCTTATTACAATTTATGCCAGTTCTTGTCCTTGGGCCAATTGCCGATCAACTTTTGTTGGTTAAAGGCTAAGGAGGCGAGTGAAAATGAATACACAAACTCATGTAAATAGCCGTAAACAAACCATGGCAGTGCCAAATTTTGAAGTTTGGAAAAATGCATTTGTGAAACTGCTACCGCAGCATGCAATTAAAAATCCTGTGATGGCAATCGTATGGCTTGGAACAGTAGTTACTGCAATGAGTACAGTCTTGGGTTACACCACGCTGTTATTTGGTTTAGCGGTTACAGCAATTCTGTTTATTACCATTTTATTTGCTAACTATGCTGAAGCAGTTGCAGAGGCCAGAGGTCGTGGACAGGCATCTTCATTGCGTGCAGCAAGAGAAAATTTAACGGCTCGAAGACTTAACTCTTTGACAGACCGTCACGCGACTCAAGTTGCAGCTACCCAACTTCATTTAAATGATTTTATTGAAGTACATGCAGGTGAGCTTGTGCCAGCCGACGGTGAGATTGTAGAAGGCTTTGCCACTATTAATGAATCGGCTGTTACAGGTGAGTCAGCACCTGTGCTACGTGAAGCTGGAACAGACCGTTCAGGTGTTATTGGCGGAACCAAAGTACTTACAGATCGTATTGTTGTGCAAGTGACTGCTGAATCAGGTCAAAGTTTCTTAGACCGTATGATTGCTTTGGTTGAAGGCTCAAATCGCCAGAAAACTCCGAATGAGATTGCGCTTGGCTTCTTGTTAATGGTGATGACAATCACGTTTTTAATTGTTGTGATTAGCTTGCCATTTATTGCCAAGTATTTGCATATTGAACTTGATCCAGTTGTGCTCGTGGCGTTATTGGTCTGCCTGATTCCTACAACCATTGGCGGCTTGTTACCTGCGATTGGTATTGCGGGGATGAACCGTGCACTCAAAGCCAATGTTTTGGCAAAATCAGGTAAAGCGGTAGAAGTTGCGGGTGACATTGATGTGCTTTTACTCGATAAAACAGGAACCATTACTTATGGTGACCGTCAAGCGACTTCTTTTTATCCTTTAACTTCGGTAACCGAGTCTGAATTAAGAGCAGCTGCTTGGGTAAGCTCACTTGCTGACCCAACACCAGAAGGGAAGTCGATTGTTAAGTTAGCAAAAGAACAGGGTTTAAAACAGCAAGAACCTGAACAGGCTGAATTTATCTCTTTTAGTGCTTCAACTCGAATTTCTGGCGTGAATTTACCGAATGGTGATCAAATTCGTAAAGGTGCTTTAGATGCAATCTTGAAGTTTGTAGATGAAGATTATTCTCAAGATTTAGAGTTAAAAGCACGTGTTGAACAAGTTGCTAAAAAAGGTGCAACACCATTAGTCGTAGCAAATCAACATCATGTATTGGGTGTCATCGAACTTTCAGATGTGATTAAACACGGCATTAAAGAACGTTTTGCTCGTTTAAGAGAAATGGGCATCAAAACCGTCATGGTTACAGGCGATAATCCATTAACTGCTGCCGCGATTGCTGCTGAAGCTGGTGTAGATGACTATATTGCCGAAGCAAAACCAGAAGACAAATTGGCTTGTATTCGCACCGAACAACAACAAGGTCGTTTAGTTGCGATGGTCGGTGATGGAACCAACGATGCGCCAGCATTAGCGCAAGCTGATATCGGTTTAGCCATGAACTCGGGTACACAAGCTGCAAAAGAAGCCGGCAACATGGTTGATTTAGACTCAGACCCGACCAAACTACTGGCTGTGGTTGAAATTGGTAAACAGCAGTTGATTACTCGTGGTGCTTTAACAACGTTTTCGTTAGCAAATGATGTGTCTAAATACTTTGCAATTTTGCCTGCATTATTCGCTGCAGCGATTCCACAAATGCAGGTTTTAAATGTGATGCATCTGGCGAGCCCAAGCAGTGCGATTTTATCGGCATTAATCTTTAACGCGATTATTATCCCGCTATTAATTCCAATTGCTCTCCGAGGTGTGAAATTTAAACCTTCAACTGCAACTCAGTTACTACGTCGAAATATGTTGATTTATGGTGTGGGTGGTGTGGTTCTACCATTTATTGCCATTAAAGCGATCGATGTGGTGATTGTTCAATTATTTGGTTTGTAATCTGGAGTTTGAAATGAAAACTTATGTACAAAATTCAGAAGCAAATTTGGGTCAGACCTTAAGAGCATCTTTAGGATTATTAATTTTTACTCTAGTAGGGTGCGGTGCTGTTTACAGTGCTATCGCTACTGGCGCTGGGCAGGTTTTATTCAATAATCAGGCCAATGGTAGTTTGATCGAAATAGATCAGAAAGTTGTTGGGTCAACTTTAGTGGCTCAGCCATTTGTCGGGAATGAATATTTTCATCCACGCCCTTCGGCAGCAAATTATGATCCCATGGCAATGGCGGGTACAAATTTAGCTCGTACTAATCCTGAACTACAGCAACAAATTGATGCTCAGATTCTTGAAGTGAAAAAACAAGATCATACGGGTAATACACCGATTCCCAGCGATTTGGTGACTAAATCGAGTAGTGGTATCGATCCGCATATTAGTCCTGAATCTGCTCAGTTACAGGTGGCTCGAGTGGCTCAAGCCCGTCATTTAGACCCTAAGGTTGTGGAAGAGTTACTCCAAAAGCATATTGAACCGATGCAGTTTGGTGTATTGGGGCAAGCTCGTGTTAATGTATTAGAACTCAATATTGCATTAGATCAATTACAATCTACACATTAACTTAAAAATAAAATTGTTAGTTTACCGGATGATATCAAGTGCAAAGCAATCGCGAAAATCAGGCTGAGGCCTTATTAAATCATGTCAACAGATATCAAGCCGGTCGACTAACGGTCTTTTTAGGTGCGGCACCTGGTGTTGGAAAAACCTATGCCATGCTTGCCCGCGCCAAAGAGTTATTTCAACAGGGAACAGATGTTGTTGTGGGCATTGTTGAAACCCACGGAAGAATAGAAACTCTAAAAATTTTGGAAGGCTTACCTGAAATTGCTAGAAAAGAAATGCAATATCAGGGGCATACATTAGAAGAAATGGACCTAGATGCTATTTTGCTGAGGCATCCAGAAATTGTGTTGGTTGACGAGTTGGCTCATCGCAACGTCCCAAATAGTCGTCATGAACGACGTTGGCAAGATGTCAATGAATTGCTAGACGCAGGTATTGATGTATTTACGACCATTAATATTCAGCATTTAGAAAGCCTAAATGATGTGGTCTACCAGATTACGGGGATTCGAGTAAATGAAACGGTCCCAGATCGGGTATTTGATCGTATTCGAGATATTCGTTTAATTGATTTACCCGTCAGTGAACTCATTGAAAGACTCCATCAAGGAAAAGTCTATGTGCCAGAGCAAGCAAATCTGGCGTTACAAGGCTTTTTTAGCATTTCAAATTTAACAGCATTACGTGAACTGGCAATGCAATGCGTTGCTGAACATGTCGATTCAGATTTAAAAGAGAGTTATGCCTCTAAAGGTTTGAAGTCCATCTCGCTGCAAAACGAACTGATGATTGCGATAGACGGACAAGGTTCTTCTGAGTATTTAGTACGAGCAGGTTGCCGTTTAGCTGAGCGTAATGGGGCTACATGGACGGTAGTGAATGTTGCTAAAAGTTTGGACTTTGGACAGAGTTCAGCAAATTCATATAAAAAAGAATATATTGAGATTGATCGTGCATTTGAATTGGCTCGGCAACTCGGTGGTCGAACAGAAGTTTTATATGGCCATCGAGTTGCATCTGTTTTAATGGATGCTGCGGTTGATCGAGGAATTTCCAATCTGGTCATTGGCAAAAGTATTTCGCCGTGGTGGTTAAAGTTATTTAAGAAAAATTTAGCTCAGCAATTATTAAATCAAGAAAACTCGATTGCTTTAACTATTTTGCACCCAGAACAGGGCACTAAAAAAACAACTCAACTTGAAAAACCATCATTTTTATCACTAAAAGAAAGTATTTTTGTTCTAGCTGTTACATGTGCCAGTATTTTTATAGCTCACTTTGCTGAAGTTTTATTTGGTATTGAAGATTTTTCTGTCATTTTCATTATTTCAGTTTTAATTGTAGCAACCAAAACTAGAATGCTCGCTGCGGTAGTAGCCGCTCTTATTTGTTTCTTAGCCTATAATTTTTTCTTTATTGCACCACGTTTTACCTTACAAATTTCAGCACACCAAGGGGTGGTTACCGTTGTTGCTTTTTTTGCAGCAGCTTTAATCGCTGGGCGTTTGGCCTCTCAATTACGTCAGCAGGTTTTATCTTTAAAAGCTGCAAATGCTTACACTACAGTAATGCAAGACTTAGCGCGTAAACTTTCTAGTGCAGTAAATCTTGAAGAAGTTATGCAAACAGGTCATATGACTTTAGAAACCCAACTTCAAACGAAGGTGTGGATTTCTATTCAAGATAGAGTCATTTCATCTGATATAGAGCTAAGCGATAAAGAAAAAGTTGCGGCAGATTGGTGTTTGAAGCATCAACAACCATGTGGACGTTTTACCGATACACTCAGCCAGTCAAACTGGTGGTTTTTACCTCTTTTAGAGCAGAAAAATAGCCTAGGTATTGTGGGAGTTTATTTTAAAGATGAAGTGGTTTCTCTAAATTTTGAACAAAAGAAACTGGCTGAAAGTGTAATTGAATATATTGCGCAGGCAGCACTTCGAACCCAATTAGTCAATGAACTTGAACAAGCAAAAGTAACCAGTGAAACAGAGCGATTACGTTCTGCTTTATTATCTTCGGTATCGCATGATTTACGCTCACCACTTGCTTCTATTATTGGAGCAGCTGATACGCTTTCCCATTTTAAAGCAGATATGTCAGAGCAAGACCAGCAAGATTTACTCGAAACCATTCATTTAGAAGGTGAACGTTTAGATCGTTATATTCAGAACTTGCTTGATATGACACGTTTGGGGCATGAAGGTCTATCTTTAAAAAGAGATTGGATTGGTGTGGACGAATTAATCGGTTCGGCAACCCGCCGTTTAAAGCGTTATAAACCAGATACTCAAGTGCTGGTCGATTTACCTGAACAAACCATTAGTTTATATGTTCATCCAGCACTCGTAGAGCAGGCCATTTTTAATGTTTTAGAAAATGCTGCAAACTTTTCACCTCCAGATGAACCAGTCATGATTCGGGCTTCTCTTTTATTTGAAGATGAAGTGAAAATAGAAATTGAAGATAGAGGAGCGGGAATTCCTGAAGATGAAAGAAACCGCATTTTCGATATGTTTTATACTATGGAACGCGGAGACCGCGGAAAATTTGGTACAGGTTTAGGACTGACAATTGTGAAAGCGATTATTGGTGCTCATATGGGTACAATAGAAGCATTTTCAGGGCGCCAAAATAAAGGTACTTTAATTCAAATCAGATTACCCATTCATCCAGTAAAAGAATAAGTTGTAAAGTCATGATAACTTCAGAAACATCTCCTGTAGAAACACGTATTGTGATTATTGATGATGAGCCTCAAATCCGTAAATTTTTAGACATTGCTTTAAGAACACAAAAATACAAAACCACGCTCTGTGAGACCGGTTACAAAGGCCTAGAAACATTGGCGACCCAAGGTGCTGATTTGGTTATTCTTGACCTAGGCTTACCCGATTTAGACGGGAAAGAAGTACTCCAAGAATTACGTAGCTGGTCGAATGTACCTGTTATTGTGTTATCTGTACGTGCCGATGAATATGAAAAAGTTGCTCTGCTCGATGCTGGCGCAAATGACTACATGACCAAGCCTTTTAGTGTGCAAGAACTTTTGGCGCGCATTCGTGTCATTTTAAGAAACCAACCGATTCAGCAAGAAGCACATGTGTACGACGATGGTTATCTCAAAGTTGATGTTACGCAACGTTTAGTTTGGGTTGAGCAACAGCCAATTACGTTAACTCGAAAAGAATTTCAACTTTTGACGTTATTAATGCGCTATCAAGGTCAACTTTTAACACAGCCACAACTTTTAAAAGAACTTTGGGGGCCAACCCATCAGGAAGATACTCACTATTTACGTATTTTAGTGGGGAAGTTACGTAGTAAGTTGGGGGATAACGCGATTCAACCACGCTATATTGCTACTGAACCTGGTGTTGGATTACGTTTTTTAGCTCAACAGAAAAATCATTAGATATAAAAAACCCTTAGGGTATTTCTCCCTAAGGGTTTGCAAAGTGGTTTTTATCTTTTAGCTTTTTTTATTTAAATATCCCAATGTTGTTCTGCTTCAGTCATTTGGCTGTAAATATTTTGATATTCAGCTTGTTTCACTGTGTACCAATGCTCTACAAAGTCGGCCCCTAAATATCCTTTTAAAATAAGACTTCCTTTAAATATTTTTAAGGCTTCTGGTTGGTTGTTGGCTAATAAAATATGCTCATCTTGAAATTTTAAAAGATGTGCAGGTTTTGGTAGCGGTAACTTATGAGATAAGCCGTAAGATACACCCGCTAAAATAGTCGCTGTAACCAGATAGGGGTTACAGTCAGCTCCAGCAACACGATATTCTAAACGTTGATTTTGTACATCTGAGCATGGAATGCGAATTGCGACATTACGGTTATTGGTATCCCAATTGGCTTCTAATGGCACATGATGACCAATTTTAAAACGTCTATAAGAATTAATATTGGGCGCTAAAATAGCCATAGATGCAGGCATTAATTCAATTAGGCCACTAATCGCGCTGAGTAATTTGGCCGAAGGTTCATCTTTTTCTTCTTCTGAGCTAAATATATTTTCATGGTATTGATTGAGTAGACTCATATGAAAATGCATGCCACTACCAGCTTTTGCTAAATTGGGCTTTGCCATGAAACAAGCAGTTAAGTCATGCTTTCTTGCGACTTGTTTTACAATTCTTTTTAAAGCATTAATTTGATCACAGAGCTTTAAAATATCATGGCTGTGTTGGAGGTTTAATTCATATTGTCCAGGTGATGATTCTGCAACAATAGCGGTAATTTCAATAGATTGAAGTAGGGCTGCTTTTTCAACTTCTTCTAAGACTTGTTGATAGTTATTCGGTGCATCAATATCGAAACATTGGTTTTCTATGCAATTTTCAGACTGATGCTGAGGTGAGAAAAGATAAAACTCTAGTTCGGCAGCCATAACAGGAAAATAATTGGTAGCCTGTAACTGATTTAATAATTTTTTTAATATATTGCGTGGTTCATAGTGACAATCTGAACCATTTTCTTCTTGCATGGATAGGTAAAGCTGGGCATTTAATTCAGGAGATAATGCACTGGGTTGCAAGCTGCCTAAAATGGGTAGGCAAAGTCTGTCTGGTTCACCAATATATTTTCCTAAACCTGTTTCTTCAATCACTTTTCCATCTAGGCTCATAGCGTACACAGAAAGTGGAAAATAGCACCCATTAGAGAGATTCTTTAAACTTTTAACATCAATCCGTTTACCACGAATATGTCCGTTTAAGTCGTGCAGACAAATATCAATGTGTTGGGTATTTGGATATAAATTTAAATATTCATCCACCTCTTTTAAAAAAAGCTCTGAGTCGAAAATGTGAGCTTGTATCGATGGAATAAAATCATCCGAGATTTTAAAAGGTTTAAAGTGAGGATTTTGTAAGTTTAAACTTGGGTAAATATGCGTACTCATTATAAAAAACCTTGGTGGCTATTTAGCTAAAATCCTACTGTAGCTTGTGAAGTTAATCGCGTAAAAAAAGGGTAAAATGATTAAAGATTAATTTTTGGGATTTTTTAATTATTTATATTAAGAATCATGTGTTTAGTTTGGGTTTTTATAGTGAAAAAATTAAGTAAAATTAATATGTAAGGGCAGTCTAAGAGTGAGCAAATTTCTTCGAATTTGATTTTTTAAATTAAACAATATTAGGAATTATGACCTTTCAAGTTGGTGAGATGATCAAACTGATTTAAACTTAAAGGCTTATCCAGTGAGACACTTATTTTTGAAGTCTTGAATAGAGCAAGACCTTTTAGAGTATTTACTGGAATTTTATTTTTGCGGTTTTGAATTTTATTTTTGAGTTATCTTAATATGAAAAATATTGGTTTAGCCATTTTAGCAATCAGCCTTTCAGGTTGTGCTGCAATGAGCGTAGAAGAATGTAAGACTGCGAATTGGTCATTAGTGGGTGAGAAAGATGGTTCAAAAGGTTCGTCGCCACGTTTAGATCAATATTACAAAGCATGTGGAAAAGCCAATATTGTTCCAGATCAAAATTCATACGAACGTGGGTATAAAGAAGGTCTAGGGTTTTATTGCCAGCCAACAAATATTTTTTATAGCGCTTTAGAGGGTAGTGGCAATATCAATGTGTGCCCAGTTGAGCAGCGTAATCGTTTAAGACCTTATTATCAGGCAGCTTCAGATTACTACAATGCAAAAAATGAATATGACCGTTATGACGAAAAGTTTAAGCAATATTCTGACAGTGCTTATAACGAAAAATTAAAGCCAGAAGAGCGTGAACGTTATCGTAAGCTTTTAAGAGAATTACAAAATGATCGTGACCGTATTAATCGAAACTATTGGAACTCAATTCGAGATATTGAACGTTTCAAATATGATCATGGCTTAAAATAATATTTGAAAAAGGATTGATCCGAATGAGATCAATCCTTTGTTTTTTTAAAGATAATAACTGGTTTTGGTCATTAGCTTTGAAATAGCAGTCATCGTAATTTTTACTGCATATGGCAATTCAACACCACCTGCTTCAAGCGCTGTATGGCGATGATGTAATTCATCTTCATTCATTTGCTCTAAAATTTTACGAGAACGATCATCTTGAGCAGGTAACTGGTTTAAATGATCTTGTAAATGAAGGCTGACTTGACGTTCGGTTTCTGCAACAAAACCTAAACTATATTTGTCACCCGCAATACCAGCAAGGGCACCCATACCATATGAAAGCCCATACCAAATTGGGTTTAATAAACTGGTATGACTATTTAGCTCTTTTAAACGAACTTCACACCACGCTAAATGATCTTGTTCTTCAATTGCTGCTTGTTGCATTTCTTTGCGTACATTTGGCAATTTCGCCGTTAATGCTTGTCCATGATAAAGGGCTTGTGCGCACACTTCACCACTATGGTTAACTCGCATTAAGCCTGCGACATGGCGAGCATCTTCTACTCCTAGTTTTGCTTCAACTGATTCGGCTGGATTTTGGCGCTGTGCTGCTGTTGCACCGGGAACAAGACTACGTAATGCTTGATCAAAAGAGTTAATAAGTTGATCAATTCCAGTATAGTGGCGCATAAATTAGTCCTCCAAAGAAAGATGTGCTGTGGCAAGCATTGGTTTTAGACGTGCTAGAAGCCAAATACTAAAGATTGCACTAAGTACAGCTGTAATAATAAAAAGTATTTTAATATCAATTTTTAAAACACTTAAGATTAAGATTGAAAAAATTGCCGAAGAAACCATAAAAACGGCATTTAAAATATTGTTTGCTGCTACAACACGAGCACGATGTGAACGTGGTGAGTAAGCCTGCATCATGGCATATAAAGGAACAATATAAAAACCGCCGCTAATCCCAAGTAAAGTCACAGCAATCATCACGTGATAGTAAACCCAACCTTGGGTAAAAATATCTTTTAAGGTAAGTAATGCACCAGTTCTTTCGGGTACAAAAGCTAAACTCGCGGCAAGGTAAAGCGCAAAAACGGTAAGGCCAATCGCACCAATTGGTACCATTTTAATATTAATTTCTGAGCCACCAATTTTACGGCAAAGAAGAGACCCGACGCCAATACCGACTGAAAAGAAAGTCAGTAAGAGGCTAACGACATTTTCTGATGCATGAAGGTTTTGTTGGGTGAGCTGCGGAATTTGCGTTAAATAAGTCGCCCCATAAAACCAGTACCATGAGTTACCTAACAAAATGGTGAACACTAAAGGTAAGCTTTTGGCATATCTAATGGTTTGAAAACTTGTACGAATGAAATTCCAGTCAATCTTTAAATCGGGAGCAGCAACTTTCTGTGGCAAAATGAAGCGGCTACATACAGAGCCAATGCAAGCAATAATTACAACAGTAAGACTAATCCACAATAAGTTTCCATGTGAGGATGCAATTACAGCACCACCTAAAATCATCCCGAATAAAATTGCCATTGACGTGCCCGACTGAAACAGAGCATTACCAGACATTAATTCTTGCGGTTTTAAAATTTCAGGCAAAATTGCGTACTTGATGGGACCAAAGAATGTTGAATGTGTCCCCATCAAAAATAAGGCAAAAAGAAGCAACCATAAGTGTCCCAACAGGAAACCAGCAGTACCGATGAGCATAATAATAATTTCTAGGATTTTTATGCCACGGACGAGTTGTGAGCGCTCATATTTATCTGCAATTTGTCCGGCAGTTGCCGAAAAAAAGAAATAGGGCAAAATAAACAAGAGAGCTGCTAAATTATTGAGGGTACTTACTGGGGCAGATTGCTGCTGAATCAAACCATAAGTAATCACTAATAATAAAGCTTGCTTAAAAACGTTATCATTTAATGCGCCAAAAAACTGGGTAAAAAACATCGGTACGAACCGACGTGATGTCATCAGGTGCTCATCTTGTTTCATCATGTGCAAACTTCATTGTGTTTTATAAAAAAATGTGACCGAGTGTTAATTTGCATCTAAAACCATGTATGATATTTTTAACGCTTGATTAAATGAAAAATCAATGGTTTTGAGTGAGTTTTACACTCACCTTGGTGCGTTTTATTAAAAAATAAGTCTAGAGTTTTCTATGCCTTCTAAAATTAAGTTTAAACAGTCAACTCTCTCTCATTCTATGCATTTAATTTTAAAAATGCAGGGGATTCCTAAACTTATTTGTAGCAGCTTGTTGTTTACAGTTTGTGTAACGCCAAGTTTTGCTCAAACTTCTGTTGAAAGTAACTCTTCAACTTTAAATCAGACGGTGTCTGATGCGTCAACTGAACAATTAGTTCCAGTGAGTCAGCAAACTACTGCTCCAATAACAGATATTGCTACCCTTGTGACTCAAGCGCAGCAACAACAAGATAGCTGGGCTATATTGCAACAACAAGAACAATTTCCAAATCAAATTGACGAATTTAAGCCAATTACGCTTGATAATCTTGATGATTTACCCGACATGCCTGTTGATCAAAGCATGGCAAATGAAATTTATAAAGTCGCTGAAGAAGCTAAAAGTGAAGCGCAAAACTTCCAAAATGGCACTCAGAAGCTACCTGAAGTTACAGTCAGTGATGCAACTCAGTCTGAACTCAATCAGATTAATCAAGCACCTGTGAATATTGACCAGCTTATGCAAGAGATCAAATCTGATAGCCAGATTGTAGTCGAAGCTAATGAAACTGGGAAAACCTTACCTGAATTAACGCCAGAGGCCGAAGCTCCGCCTGAGCAGGCAGGTTTCTTTAAACGTATTTTAAATAAAGTGCGCCCACCACGTGTAATTCCGATGGAGCAAGTACCGCGTATTAGTGCAGATGTGGAAGGTGCTTCAGATGTGCTGGCTAAAAATATTAAAGGTAAGTTATCAACATTTACCCAAGAATCATTCGAAGATTTTAATGCAGCTTTACCTCAACTCAGAACGCTAAGTAATCAGGCTGCTCAAGCAGTTGGTTATTATAATGCTGAGTTTAAATTTGAAAAATTAAGTTCGAGCCGAGTTCGCGTTAAGGTTACCCCAAATGAACCAGTACGAATTAATGAACAAAATATCGAATTTACTGGTGCTGGTGAAAAACAACCCCAGTTTCAGGTTATTCGCTTAGTTCCTGATCAGGATGTAGGTGATATCTTTAACCATGGTTTATATGAAACCACGAAAACTCGAATAGTCAACGCAGCCACTGATAACGGTTATTTTGATGCTTTTTGGCGACTGCACGATGTGAAAGTGAGTCAGCCAGAAAATAAGGCTGATATCAATTTGCGCTATGAAACAGGTGAGCGTTATAAATTAGATAAGGTTGAGTTTCGTATGAGTGATCCATCGAAACCCTTGCCTTTGAACCAAAATATTTTAGAAAGTATGGCCCCTTGGAAAGAAGGTGATGACTATGCATTTTGGCGTGTAAATACTTTAGCAAATAACCTAACTAACTCGCGTTATTTCAATTACACTTTGGTTGATAGCATCAAACCTGATCCAATTGAAAAACCACTTGAGCTACCGCCAGATTTGCAAGCTTTAGTCGATGAGCAAAATATCGATGTTGATGAGTCAAATTTACTTTCACCTGAACAACGCCAACTTGCTCAAGCACGTCAATTAGCCACGTCTAATAAAGAAGTTACTCAAAACGTAGTAGACGAAAAACAGTTTGCAGGAACACAAAAGACAAAAGAGGCAGAACCTCAAACAGCAATGTTGCAAAGTGCGCCAGTTCCGCAGGATGAGAAAGAAACTGAACAAGATCGTTTACAAGCTCAAGCACGTGAAACGAAAAGAATTCCAGTCATTGTGACTTTAAATGCAGATAAGCTAAATAGTTTAGAAACGGGTTTAGGTTACGGGACAGATACAGGTGTACGTTTACGTAGTCAGTATCGCCGTTCTATTGTCAATAAATATGGTCATTCTTTTGATGCCAACTTGGAGCTCTCGCAAATTCGTCAATCTATTGATGGTCGATATAGTATTCCCTACAAACACCCGTTAAATGACTATTTTAACATTGTGGGTGGATATGAGCGTGAAACACGTAATGATATTGGTCCAGATGTAAGTTTGCTTACTGAATCTGCTGTTGTTGGTGGTGAGCGAATAATTAAACGCCCATTAGGAAACTGGCAACATACTTTTGGTGTCCGCTATCGTTTAGACCGTTTGACCCAACAGGGTAATGTTGATATTTCTGAGTTGCCAGATGCTTTTAAAACTGCGGCATCACAGCAAGAAGCATTATTATTTAGTTATGAAACATCTAAAACCTCGAGTAATACACGGTTAAACCCAACGAAAGCTTTTAAACAAACCTATAAACTAGAATTAGGTAGTGAGAGTTTACTGTCCGATGCCAATATGGCCATTGCAAGTGCAGGTTGGAGATTTATTTATTCTCTTGGTGAAAATGATGATCATCAATTCGTTGGAAGATCTGACCTTAGCTACATTTTTACCGATGATTTTGACAAAGTTCCGTACAATCTTCGATTCTTTACTGGTGGTGACCAGACAATTCGTGGTTTTGACTATAAGAGTCTTTCTCCAGAAGTAGATGGATATAAAATTGGGGGACAAGCTTTGGCTGTAGGTTCTTTAGAATATAACTATCAGTTTAAGGATGGTTGGCGAGCCGCTGTTTTCTCAGACTTTGGTAATGCCTATGATAAAGACTTTAATAATCCAGCAGCTTATAGCGTTGGGGTTGGAATTCGCTGGAAGTCTCCAATCGGACCAATCCGTTTAGATGTCGCTTCGGGTATTTCAGATGAAAACCATCCGATTCGTTTACATTTCTTTATAGGCCCACAACTTTAAAAATAAAATTTTATTAGGTTTATTTTATGGCGGATGTAGAACAGCAGCCAACTTCGGCACCTCGCTCACCTAAGAAGCGGCGCATTTTGCGTAGTTTCCTGCTGACGATATTGATCATATTTTTATTATTAGCGTCTTCGTTAGTAATCATGATGTCAACAGATCGCGGAAGTCGTTTTTTATTAGATCGGGTTTTAGAAGCTCAGAAAATAATTAAATATGAATACGAAGGCGGAAATTTACTGCGCGGAATTATTCTTAAGAATGTTTTGGTGCAATTAACAGACGTTGAAGTTTCATTAGACAGAGCTGACGTAGGTTTAGGATGGCGCTCTTTATTATTAGAAAAAGAAGTGCATTTGAGCCATGCGGATGTGCGTAATTTACGTATTATTAATAAAACCCCGCCGTCTGGTAAAGCATTTGAATTTAAGCCTATTAAGTTGCCGTTTGTTCTACGCGTTGATGAAGCTGATGTTGATCATTTAGAAATTAAGCTAGCAACCTCAGATGTAAATTTCCATGATGTTCACTTGCAAGATGCACTTTGGTCAGAGACTAAACTGGAATTTGAAAAATCCAGTATGGATATGGGCTATCTTTCAGTCCACAATGCCACAGGAAAAATGGATTTCAGTGGTAAATATCCATTAGATGCTACAGCAGATTTAAGAATCCCATCTTTAAAAAGTTTAAATATTCAAAATATTAAAGTCGTAGCACGCGGAAGTTTAGATACTTTAAAAGCTGGGGTTGCCACAACAACTCCCGATTTGTTAACGGGTTGGGTGGTATTGCATCCTGTTCGTGATGAAGTTCCAATGCAAGGTGAGTTACTTCTAAAAAATTATCACTTACCTTTATTGGTTGAACAAAAATTATTTGCAAAAAATGGTGTAATCAAGTTTCAAGGTGATATTAAACAACTTAATTTGGCCGTTGATACAGATTTAAAAGGTGAGAATTTACCTGAAGGTCAATACAACGCTTTAATGAATACTGATTTGGTTCATCAGTTGAATATCACTGATTTTAATGGCCAAGTCATGAAAGGCGGTGTTAATCTTAAAGGCTTAGTTAGCTGGAAAGATCACGTTACTTGGGATATCAAAGGCCGTTTAGACCATATTAATCCGAAAGACAAAGCACTTCCTCAGGTTGTTCAAGACTTTTTATCGCCAAGTTTAGATGCTGCTGTTGCTTCAACTGGTTCTTTGGAAAAAGGTACTGAAGTCTTTGCTAATGTTGATTTCGACCGTTACGAGTCTTGGAAGCTTAAGTTTAATCAGGCTCCTGAAAAAAATAATAAACCTCAACCAATGCTCATGAATGTAGCTTGGACGAAAATAGATCGTGCAATGCCTTATATTGGGTGGTTAAGTAGTGACAATGGTCAGGTCGATTTAACGTTACGTGATGGTCAGCAAGATATTAAAGTTGCGACAAAAGTATATCAGCATGAAAAAAGTTTATTGCCAGCAGGACAATATCTAGCGAATCTGAATGTTAAAGATAACGTTTTAAATGTTCCCAATTTTAGTTTTGCTGCTGAAAAAGGTAGCTTAACTGGTCAGGCTAAAGTATTTCTTCCGACTGAAAAACGTCAGTTGGTTTGGAATGCCTTGTTAAATGCAAAAGATTTTAATCCACAAAGTATTCATGCGGCAGCACCTGTTAATCTTTTAAATGGTTCGATTAAAGCGAATGGTTTTGCTAAACCGAACCAGCAAATCATTCAATTTGAGAAAATTGATTTAACTGGTCGACTGGCTCAAGCTGGTCAAGAGACTGTAAGTTTGGGTGGGAAAAGTACCGCAGCATTATTATTCCATGATGTAAAAGCTGGTGGTGGCTTTAAAGGTTTTGCAGTTAATTATGATGGATCTTTAAAAGCCCTAAAACAGGCAAATGGTTTATTGAAGTTTTCTATAGCGGGTACACCAGATTTTATTCGAATTAACCAGTTACAGCATGATGGTGTTGCTGGGAAAATCTATGCAACAGGTTCTGTAAATCTCAAAGATCGCATTGCATGGGATATTAATAGTTCATTGGTGCGCTTTAAACCCCAATACTTTACCTCAGCTGTAAAAGGCGAAATTTCAGGGAATCTGAAAACCCAAGGGGTTTGGTCAGACCATTTGAAGCGAATTAATATTCAGCAATTGAACCTTGCTGGCTTTATAAATAATAAACCTGTTCGAGGTAAGGGCAATCTATCTTTATTGATGGATTCTAATCAGAAGGGCTTTTTACCTCAGCAGTTTGAAGCAAATAATTTATTTTTAGTCTATGGGCAGAATCAGTTACAAGCGACCGGTAATGCACAAAATCTAAAAATCAAGCTGAATGCGCCAGCACTCTACGAGTTATATCCGGGTCTACGCGGTCGAGCTTACGGTAATCTGAATGTACAATCACAGCCACGTTTAAAAGCAACTGCAAATATCGCCGTAGATGATTTTGCTTTTAATACTTTAGTGAGCGTGAAGAGATTGAGTATTCAGGGTGAACTTCCAACATCGGAAACAACACCAACTCAATTAACCGCAAAATTAGATAATTTGCGTAGTGGAAATAGACAAATTCAGTCTGCTGAAGTGAATCTGACAGGAACAAGAAAAGCGCATTTATTGAAAATACTCGGCAATAATAGTGTTTCCAAGTTCTATGTTCAGTTGGCAGGCGGGTTTAACCAGAACAATGATTGGTTAGGTCAAATTCAAAAAGGAAGTTTTGATTCAAGACGTATTCGTCTGGCCCAAAATCAAAATGCTCCAGTGATTTATTCTTCTGCAAGATCTGAGCTATATGTAGGTCAACATTGTTGGCAAAGTGCGAATAGCCAGCTCTGTTTTGATCAGCCAGTACGAGTAAGTAAGGCTCGCGGTAATATTTCGTTTGTAACTCAAAACATGGATTTAAGTGACTTCGCGGCATTTATGCCAGAAGGCTTAGCGATGACTGGGCAACTAAATGGTTATGCCAAGGCAGCGTGGGTAAATGGCGGTAATCCAAAACTTGATGCACGTTTAATTACGCGTAAAGGTGAAATTGGTTTAGCTGCTGAAGATCCACAAGACCCTCCAACCACTCTGGCTTATGATGAGCTGGGTGTTATTGCAAAAAGTGTATCTGAGGGCTTATTGTTCCGTATTGATGTGAAAACACCAGATATTGGTACAGGTTATGCGAACGTCATTATCAATCCATTCCAGCCATCAATGCCAATGCATGGGGAAGTCGCTTTTAATGATGTTCAATTAAAAGTCTTAAAACCATTTATTCAAGATGTGCGTAAATTGAGTGGGACCTTAGCCTTGGCTGGTAAAGTCAACGGTACATTAACTCAGCCACAATTTACCGGTGAAATGCGTTTGAAAAATGGCGCGATCAGTATGATTTCGCTGCCAGTTAATTTAACGAATGTTCAGGTTTACTCATCAATTCGTCAGGATATGGCAACAATTGATGGTGCGTTTAATAGTGGTCAAGGTGTAGGGCTTTTAAAAGGTAGTTTTGAATGGAAAGATTCGCCGCGTCTTCAATTAAACCTCAAAGGTGATAATTTACTTGTACGTCAGGCTCCATTAATTACTGCAATTGCCAATCCAAATCTTACACTTGATATGTATCCTTTCGATAAGCGTTTAGGCTTAAAAGGATCGGTAGATGTTCCTCGTGCACGTATTTCAATGCCAGAAACAACTGCTCCAGTCATTAACACTTCATCAGATGTCCGCATAGTTCGACAAGGCCAAGATCCGCTTGCAATTTTACGAGCTGCTAAACCTTGGGATATACGAGCTGATATTGCTGTTAACATTGGAAACCAAGTGATATTCCAAGGCTTTAACAGTAATATTCCGTTAGTTGGTCGTTTAAATTTAAGTCAACGTGGCTACGAGACTGCAATGAGAGCTAACGGGGCAATTGGTGTCAGTCAAAAAGTGAAAATTGAAGCTTACGGACAAAGTCTAGATTTGAATCGAGCAATTGCGCGTTTTAATGGTCCATTGGCTAATCCAACTTTAGATATCGATGCAAACAAAAATGTTCAGGGCAGTATGGTTGGGGTGCGTGTTACAGGTACTGCAACATCGCCAAACATTCAGGTTTACAATGATGCCGGACTATCAGAGCAAGAAGCATTGAACGCACTCGTTACAGGACGTATTAATGAAGGTTCAAGTGGTTTAAGTAATGCAGAAGGATTTAAGTCCGATGTAAATAACACCATTGCTGCCGCAGGGATTAGTATGGGCTTGGGTGGTACACGTGCTTTAACGAATCAGATTGGACGTACTTTCGGTTTGAGTGGCTTAGCTCTAGATGCACAAGGTACGGGTGAAGATACGCAAGTGAGCTTAACGGGCTATATCACACCTGATCTATTTATTCGTTATGGTGTTGGCGTATTCACTCCAGTGAACAAGCTGACTTTACGTTATCAAATGAATCGACGTTTATATCTAGAAGCAAGTCAGTCTTTAGAAAGAGCGATCGATCTATTCTACAATTGGCGTTTCTAGTAGATGGAAATTAAACATTAGAAAGTATGCTAGTACCTATAATGATTTGATTAGTCTCAAGTAATAACGAAATAAAAGCTCGCTTCTTAGTGGGCTTTTATTTTAAGCACTTCTATAGAATTTAAAAAAGTTGAATATTTATTATATAAAACATCGATTCTCTTAAAGGGAACCAAAGCTTGAACAAGCTTTTAATTAAAGAAAACTCACTTGAAAATTACTATTTTATAAATTAGTTTTCAGAATCATTAAATGAAACTAAATTGATAATACCTTGTTGATAAGTGCAAATAAGGTGGTTTTTCCAAGGATATACCAGTGAAAATAGATACTTCTGTTGAAAAATATGACAAGGAAAACGATACAAATACTAAATATCGTTGGTTAATTCAAAAGTTAACAGCAACAGTGTCGATGACGCTTTTGTCATTTGGATGGGGCTCTACCGTAAATGCTGCACAACAACAAATTGCTTTAGTAGGAACATGGACATCGATACCTAACGCACCACTTGCGCAAAAACCAAAACAAGCCAGTGAAGGTTTGTATCAGCTTAAAGTGAATAGCGATGGAACCTTAACTCCTGTTAAGGTCTTGAAAATGAAAAGTCCTTCTTGGATTGTAAAATCGAAAGATGGCCGTTTTGCCTATACCACTAATGAAGAAAATGAAGGAGCGGTGACTGCATTATCAATTCAAAATGGAAAGGTGGACGTGTTGAACACAGTGGATAGCCATGGTGGACATCCAACACACGCATCAATCAGTTTAGATGGCAAATTCCTATTTGTGTCGAACTATTCGGCATTTGATAAAGGTCGTGGTGGTGTGGCTATTTTCCCAATTTTGCCAAACGGCCATTTAGGTGAAAAAGTACAAAATATTGTTTTTAGCGAAGGTTCTGGTCACGTCAAAGGTCGGCAGGACAGTGGTCATGCGCATTCGACCACATTTAGTCCAGATGGTAAGTATTTATATGCGAGCGATCTTGGAAATGACAAAGTCTATACTTTTCGTTATAACCCAAATAAACCTCAACCACTTGAAGCGGACAGCAGCCGAGATGTAACTTTTAGACATGGTTCTGGCCCGCGTCATATGGTCTTTTCCCCAAATGGCAAACATGCGTACGTTACCGCAGAAATGCGAAGTGAAATTGTGACATTTAATGTGCAAGATGGTCATTTGAAAAAAATGGCTGAGCTAAAACTAATTCACGAAGACAAAACACCTGAATTTAAAAGCGCGAGTGGAATTATCCTCAGTCCAAATGGCAAATATGTGATTGCTGCCAATCGTGGTGCAGACAACAAACTTTTGGTATTTAAAATTCAACAGAATGGATTGCTAGGTAAACCAGCAGTTTATAAAGCCAATGGAATTGAACCACGCGCTTTCTCATTCGACGCATCGGGTAAATATCTGTATGTAACCAATGTTTATAGTAATAACATTAGTTTGTTCCGCTTCGATGCCAATAAAGGCACATTAAAATCAGCTGGCGATGCGGCAAAAATATCAACACCGACTGATATCAAATTTTTTAATTAACCCAAATGAGGAAACTAGCATTTCTAATGCTTGATATAAAAAGACCGAGAGGGAAACTATCTCGGTTTTTTTCTAGCTGTTTTTGCAAAAATGATGATTTTCCGTATGATATGAGCAGCAATAATTAGTGTAGTGAAATGATGAAAAAGATTTTATTGATTGCAGTGAGTTTATTCTTTGTTGGTTGTTCAGAAAAGAAACCATTAACACCAGAAGAGCAGTGGCATGGTTTTTGTACTAGCGTAGGAAATGCGGCTAGAAGCATTGTTTTTGATCGTCAGCAAGCAATTGAAAAAGCTCAGGCCGTTGAGCATGCTAATAAAATTGAAGATGACATTACCAAAAAGTTCATTCTTAATATTATTGAAAAAGTTTATGCAATTCCAAAAGAAGAACTAACTAAAGATTCTCAAGCACTCCAAGAAAAAGTTAGAAAGCAAGCGATGGACGAATGTTTGGCAACACCTCATGACAAAATGCCAAAATATAAATCGTTCTAATTGAGTACGGTTATTGAATTTCCGCTCATCTGGGCTATTTTTGCTTAAAAATAGCCCAGATTTGGCTAATTTGCTCATTATTTGCACACGGGTATTTAGATACAAAATAATGGGCATCACGGAGAAACACCCCGTTTTCATTAACTTTTACCTTGAACTCTAGTAAACTTTTATAGTCCATATTACTTGTGAAGCTTTTTAAGAAAGCTGGAATTTGCAAGTAATTTTTCAAAAAAAGAGGAATGAACACCGTGCTAGAAGCTTACCGCCAACACGTTGAAGAACGTGCCGCACTCGGAGTCCCACCGAAGCCACTTGATGATGCTCAAACAGCTCAGCTTGTTGAACTATTAAAAAATCCACCAGCAGGCGAAGAAGCGTTTTTGGTTGATTTGCTTGAAAACCGTGTTCCTGCAGGTGTTGACCAAGCAGCTTATGTAAAGGCAGCGTTCTTGGCAGCGATTGCAAAAGGCGAAGCAACTTCACCACTCGTTTCTAAAGAACGTGCAGTTTACTTACTTGGCACGATGCTTGGTGGTTATAACGTAGCACCACTTGTTGAGCTTCTTGATAATGCTGAACTTGCAAGCTTAGCTGCTGAAGCGTTAAAGAAAACACTTCTTGTATTTGATGCATTCCATGACGTAGCAGATAAAGCAAAAGCGGGTAATGCCAATGCTAAAGCTGTTTTACAATCTTGGGCAGATGCAGAATGGTTCACAAGCCGTCCTGACGTTCCAGAAGAAATCAAAATCACTGTGTTCAAAGTAACTGGTGAAACAAATACTGATGACTTGTCTCCAGCGCAAGATGCTTGGAGCCGTCCAGATATCCCACTACACGCAAATGCAATGTTGAAAAATGAGCGTGATGGTATCAACCCTGAAAAACTAGGTGAAGTTGGTCCATTAAACCAAATCAAAGAACTCATCGCAAAAGGCAATCAAGTTGCTTACGTAGGTGACGTTGTTGGTACAGGTTCAAGCCGTAAATCTGCAACTAACTCTGTACTTTGGTTCTTCGGTGACGAACTTCCACACATTCCAAACAAAAAAGATGGCGGTGTGTGCTTAGGTACTAAAATCGCTCCAATTTTCTTTAATACGATGGAAGATGCAGGTGCATTACCTGTAGAAATCGACGTTGCTAACATGAACATGGGCGACGAAGTAGTATTGAAAATTGACCATGCTGCTGCAAAAGTTACTGCTTTTAAAGATGGCGTTCAAATTTCAGAAGCTGAACTTAAAACTCCAGTACTTTTAGACGAAGTACGTGCTGGTGGTCGTATTAACTTGATCATTGGTCGTGGTTTGACAACTAAAGCACGTGAAGAATTAGGTCTTGCACCTTCTACATTGTTCCGTACACCTGTACAACCTGCTGACACTGGTAAAGGCTTCACACAAGCTCAGAAAATGGTTGGTCGTGCATGTGGTTTAGCTGAAGGTCAAGGTATCCGTCCGGGTACTTACTGTGAACCTAAGATGACTACAGTTGGTTCTCAAGATACAACTGGTCCAATGACTCGTGACGAGTTAAAAGACTTAGCTTGCTTGGGCTTCTCTGCTGACTTGGTAATGCAGTCTTTCTGTCACACTGCTGCGTATCCAAAACCAGTTGACGTAACTACTCACCATACATTACCTGACTTCATCATGAACCGTGGTGGTGTATCTTTACGTCCAGGTGACGGTATTATCCACTCTTGGTTAAACCGTATGTTACTTCCAGATACAGTTGGTACTGGTGGTGACTCACATACGCGTTTCCCAATCGGTATCTCTTTCCCAGCGGGTTCTGGTCTTGTTGCGTTCGCAGCTGCGACTGGTGTTATGCCACTGGATATGCCTGAGTCTGTACTTGTTAAGTTCAAAGGTAAAATGCAGCCTGGTATCACTTTACGTGACCTTGTACATGCAATTCCTTACTACGCGATTCAAGCGGGTGACTTAACTGTAGAGAAGAAAGGTAAGAAAAACATCTTCTCTGGTAACATCCTTGAGATTGATTTATCAGAAATGGAAAATGACTTGACTGTTGAGCAAGCATTCGAACTTTCTGATGCATCTGCTGAACGTTCTGCTGCTGGCTGTTCAATCACACTTTCTGAAGAGAAAGTTGCTGAATACTTACGTTCTAACATCACTATGTTGAAGTGGATGATCGCGGAAGGTTATGGCGATGCTCGTACTATGGCGCGCCGTGCTGAAAACATGCAGAAGTGGTTAGACAACCCAAGCTTATTAAAAGCTGATGCTGATGCAGAATATTTAAAAGTTTACGAAATCGATCTTGCTGACATCAAAGAACCAATTCTTTGCTGCCCGAACGATCCAGACGACGCGAAACTTCTTTCTGATGTTCAAGGCGACAAAATTGATGAAGTATTCATCGGTTCTTGTATGACGAACATCGGTCACTTCCGTGCAGCGGGTCAGTTACTTGACAAAGTACCAAGTGGCTCATTGTCTACTCGTTTATGGTTGGCTCCTCCAACTCGTATGGACGAGCACCAATTAATGGAAGAAGGCTTGTATAACATCTATGGTCGTGCTGGTGCACGTACAGAAATGCCAGGCTGTTCACTTTGTATGGGTAACCAAGCACGTGTAGCGCCGAACACAACATGTGTATCGACATCTACTCGTAACTTCCCGAACCGTTTAGGTCAAGGTGCAAACGTTTACTTAGCGTCTGCTGAGCTTGCATCTGTAGCTGCGGTTCTTGGTAAATTACCAAGCCCAGAAGAATATCAACAGTACGCGTCGCAAATCGACAGCGCTTCTGCTGAGATCTACAAATACTTAAACTTCGACAAGATGAGCGAATATACTAAAGAAGCTGATCAAGTTGATACTAAGAAAATCCAAGCTGCTCAATTGACTTAATGAGCTAGGATCAAGAAAAGCCGGTAGGCTTTTCCTTAGCGCAAG
>NZ_JRVL01000010.1:0-16151 GCF_054823985.1 Acinetobacter sp. GN11
TTTAAAAATATTGTTGATTTTTTGGATCCAAATATTCAGTATAGAAAAAGAGCAGGATGCTCAAAAAAAAATATTCCTCTAGGTCATTATGGATACGGATATGCATAACCACCCAATCGCTCAAATAGCAATGTCGTGTGTATGTCTTATCCAAGGGAGATACACAAATGGAAAGAGACGTTCTAAGTGAGATCAATCAAAACAACATGAGCCACTACCAATGGTTCGTCATTTTGATCTGTATTTGTCTCAATATTATTGATGGCTTTGACGTGATGGTAATGGCATTTACCGCACCATCCGTGTCAGCAGAATGGTCACTTTCAGGGGCGCAAATTGGCTTGTTGTTAAGTGCTGGCCTTTTTGGAATGGCTGCTGGTTCCATTTTTCTTGCACCTTTAGCCGATAAAATCGGTCGCCGTTTACTCATCTTAGTTTGTCTTGTCATTGCAGGTCTGAGCATGTTGGGCTGTGCTTTTGTACAAAGCCACGGCATGTTAGCAGCACTTCGGTTTATTACCGGAATTGGGGTGGGCGGCATTCTTGCGAGTAGTAATGTATTGGCAAGTGAATATGCCAATGCTCGTTGGCGCAGTCTCGCAGTGAGTTTAATGTCTACAGGTTATGGAATTGGCGCGACACTTGGCGGGGTACTATCATTGGCATTGATTGAACATTTGGGTTGGCGTTCAATCTTTTTAGCAGGTGGCATTACTACCATTACAATGCTGCTGATCAGCGCATGGTTATTACCAGAATCTTTAGATTACTTACTCGCGAAACGACCAAAACAGGCACTAGAACGAATTAATACAACTGTAAATCGTATGGGGCTAAACGAATTACCCGTTATGCCGCGTTATGAAAAAATCAGCACGCAAAATGGTAGTGAACTGGGCAAATTATTTGCTGGATACCTTGGATTTCAAACACTTTGTTTGTGGTTTGCCTTCTTTTTAGTGATGTTTGGCTTTTACTTCGTGATGAGCTGGACACCAAAAATTCTTATTTCCATGGGGATGTCGCCACACCAAGGTGTAAGTACGGGTATTTTAATTAGTATAGGTGGTATTTTCGGGGCTGCCATTATTGGTTTATTGGCATCACGCATGAAAATTTTCTATGCCTTAAGTCTATTTTTAGGGCTAACCTCGGCATGTGTTTTCCTATTTGTCGCAGTCTCCGCTCAAGTCAGTGTTGCACTCATGGTTGGGTTATTACTTGGCACACTTATTAATGGCTGTGTAGCAGGTTTATATTCGATTTCTCCAACAATTTACGATGCTGAAATTCGTAGTCGCGGTGTGGGCTATGCAATTGGTTTTGGACGAATTGGGGCAATTTTATCGCCAACGGTCGCAGGCATTTTTCTGGATAAAGGTATAGCACCCGCAACACTGTATGCCTATTACGGTGTGGTCTTTATTTTGGCTATTTTCCTGATTTTAAGTTTGGGTAATGCTTTTTACCGCAGTCAAAAAGAGCAAAACTACTCGCTTAAAACAGCACCTTAACCCATTAAAAAATCAAATAGTTGAGATAAAAAATGAAAAAGACACCATTGTGGGTGGGGGTATGCTTGTGCCCATTATTTAGTCAAGTTGTGCATGCCGAGTTTATTGCAGATAGTAAAGCTGAGCTGACACTACGTAATTTTTACTTTGACCGAGACTATAAAAAAGACCCTTATCCCTATACAGCAGCCAGAGATTGGGCGCAGGGTTTAATTTTTAAAGGACAGTCTGGTTATACCGAAGGGACCGTTGGGTTCGGTGTTGATGTACTGGCAATGGCAGGTTTTAACCTGATGGGAAGCCGTGCTGATGACTATGCGCGTAGTGGCTTACTTCCAGTTAATCCTGATAACTCACGTGACGATTATTATGGAAAAATCGGCATTACAGGGAGGGCTAAATTTAGAAAAAATGAGCTTTTTGTGGGGGATTTAGTTCCACAATTACCGACCATATTTTCATCGCCAGCGCGTTTGTTCCCTCAGACTTACCGTGGTATCCGGTTTGTTTCAAACGAAATTCCAAACCTTCAACTTGAAGGGTTTTATGTCGACAAAGTGCGTCAACGTGACTCAATTCGTTATACCGATGTTGGAACAGACAATATCAACCATCGTTTTGACAAGGCGGCAACTACTGACTCGTTTTATACATTAGGTGGAAGCTATCAGTTAAAGGATTACCGTTTACGGGCTTATCATGCTGAACTCAAAGACATTTACCAGCAACAGTTTTTAGGCTTTAACGGCAAACAACCTTTAAACGATCAGCTTAATTTTTTAAGCGACGTGCGTTTTTTTAATAGTGAAGAAACTGGAAGTAAAAAAATAGGTGAGGTCGATAACCGACATATTAGTGGTTTATTTGGTTTGAACTATCAAAATCATACTGTTTCTTTGGGCTACATGCAGGCTTTTGGTTCAACTGGTCTGCCATTTTTGTCGGGAACTGAAAGTCCAGTCGTGCTTGATTTTATGAGTTCGGACTATTCAAATAAAGACGAAAAAGTCTATTCGATTCGTTATGAATATGACTTTAAAAATGCGCGGGTAGGTGATGTTTCATTAAACGGACTGCGTTTTATGACTCGCTATGCAAAAGGCGAAGACATTGATTTGTTGCAATATGGCGATCAGCGCTTTAAAGAGGAATCGATGGAGTTTGATTTGGGCTATAAAATTCCCGAAGGTAAGTTAAAAGGCTTAGGTATGCGAGCTCGTTTTTCTCACTATCGCAACGACATGCCTACCAATATGACATTCCATTCGGCAAATGAAACGCGGTTGAATGTTGATTACACCTTTAAATTTTAATGTTCAATATTTAACTAAATTCAAGACGAGTTAAAACATTGTGAGTAGCAATGTTTTAACTTTAGTTATCAACTGCACAAAATCCCTCTATAATACCGCCAATCTTATTAAAGCCAATTGAGTCGTTCATTAAACACATGGCTTTAATCTCTCATTTTTTTAAGTCAATTTCTTCGCTGTGATTCGGCTTATTTTTCAATATTTAGAATTTTATGTGTCTGTGCTGACACATAAAAATATTTAGGTGCCAGCATGGAAATCAAGGTTAATTATCTCGACAATCTTCGACAGGAAGCTAAGTTCGATGACTTTACGGTAATTGCCGATCAACCAATTCGCTATAAGGGTGACGGTTCGGCACCGGGCCCATTTGACTACTTTTTAGCATCGTCAGCATTGTGTGCAGCGTACTTTGTAAAAGTGTATTGTGCAGCTAGAGATATCCCAACTGATAATATTCGTTTATCGCAAAATAATATTGTTGATCCTGAAAACCGCTACAAGCAAACCTTTAAAATTCAAATTGAATTACCAGCCGATATTTCAGAGAAAGATCGTCAAGGGATTTTACGTTCGATTGACCGTTGTACTGTTAAAAAAGTCATTCAAACGGGTCCCGAATTTATTATTGAAGAAGTTGAAAGTATCGATGCAGATGCACAAGCATTGTTATTGCCAAGCTTAACTTCAGAAAGCCATACTTTTATTCAAGGTAAAGACCTGCCATTAGAAGAAACCATTGCCAATATGTCTGCTATTTTGGCAAATTTGGGCATGAAGATTGAAATCGCGTCTTGGCGTAATATTGTCCCGAATGTATGGTCATTACACATTCGTGATGCGCAGTCTCCGATGTGTTTTACCAATGGTAAAGGTGCAACTAAAGAAAGCGCTTTAGCGTCTGCATTAGGCGAGTTTATTGAGCGTTTAAACTGTAACTTCTTCTATAACGATCAGTTCTGGGGTGAAGAAATTGCTAATGCTGAATTTGTGCATTATCCAGATGAAAAATGGTTTAAACCGGGTCCAAATGGTGAATTACCTAAAGAAATCTTAGATGAATACTGTCTTGAGATTTACAACCCAGATGATGAATTACTCGGTACACATTTATATGACACCAATTCAGGCAACGTAGAGCGTGGCATTTGCTCGCTACCTTTTGTGCGCCAGTCTGACGATGAAGTTGTCTATTTCCCATCAAACTTAATTGAAAACTTGTACTTAAGTAATGGTATGAGTGCGGGTAATACTTTGGCAGAAGCCCAAGTTCAATGCTTGTCAGAAATTTTTGAACGTGCTGTTAAACGTGAAATTTTAGAAGGTGAAATTGCACTTCCAGATGTTCCTGAAGAAGTATTAGCAAAATACCCAAGTATTGTTGCTGGTATTAAAGGTCTAGAAGAGCAAGGTTTCCCTGTATTAGTTAAAGATGCATCGTTAGGCGGTCAGTTCCCTGTAATGTGTGTGACTTTAATGAACCCGCGTACGGGCGGTGTGTTTGCATCTTTCGGTGCACATCCAAGTTTTGAAGTTGCATTGGAACGTAGTCTGACCGAATTACTTCAAGGTCGTAGTTTTGAAGGCTTAAATGATTTACCTCAACCGACTTTCCAAAGTAATGCGGTTACTGAGCCGAACAACTTTGTTGAGCACTTTATTGACTCAAGCGGGTTGGTATCTTGGCGCTTCTTTAGCTCTAAATCTGACTATGACTTTGTTGAATGGGATTTTTCTGGCGAAGGCGAAGAGTCGAACGCAGAAGAAGCTGCAACATTGTTCGGCATTCTCGAAGAGATGGGTAAAGAAGTGTATATGGCAGTCTATGAGCATTTAGGTGCGACTGCTTGCCGTATTTTAGTACCAGATTATTCAGAAATTTATCTTGTTGAAGATTTGATTTGGGATAATACCAATAAAGCACTTTCATTCCGTGAAGATATTCTAAATCTGCATCGTTTAGATAACGAACAGCTTGAGGCGTTGGTTGAGCGCTTAGAAGAATGTGAGTTAGATGATTACACTGAAATTACCACACTCATTGGCATTGAATTTGATGACAATACAGTTTGGGGACAGCTCACAATTTTAGAGTTGAAATTGCTTATTTATGTTGCTTTACAACAATTTGAAGAAGCAAAAGAGCTTGTCGAAACTTACTTGCAATATAACACCAACACCGTTGAGCGTGGCTTGTTCTATCAGTGCATGAACGTGGTGCTTGAAGTGATGTTAGATGAAGAGCTAGAGCTTGAAGACTACCTGACTAACTTCCGCCGTATGTTTGGTGATACACGAATGGATGCAGTATTAGGTTCTGTAGAGGGCAGTGTTCGTTTCTATGATTTAACACCAACAAGCATGAAACTAGAAGGACTTGATCGTCATTTACGTCTGATCGATAGCTATAAAAAATTGCATGCAGCTCGTGCTAAAGCCGTAGCGATGTAATTTAAAAAGCGAAATAAAAAAAGCCTATTTTTAAATAGGCTTTTTTTATAAAACAAATTTCTATCTTAAGCCGATGCTTTCGTGATCTCTGCGTTTTCTGTATCTGCTCTATGGTCTTGTTGCTTATCCAAAGTATGCTTAGCTGGAATATACGACATTGCACGTTCTGCAAGAGCTGTAATGGTGAGACTTGGGTTAACCCCCAAATTGGCACCTAACATTGAGCCATCTACAACGTATAAGTTTTTATAGTTAAACACACGGTTTTGTCCATCTACCACGCCACGCTCTGGACTTGAAGAAATCGCACAACCACCCATACAGTGAGCTGTAAAAGGCACGTTAAATAAAATTTCAGTAATGGTTGTCATGGGGTGGCCATTAAACATTTTGGCGACTTTTTCGGTAAATGTATTGGCCTGTGGAATATAAACTGGTAGCTTTTTACCCTCACTGGACAATACCTTGCCAAAAGGCCAAAACCAGTTGCGTTTCAAGCGCATGTTAATTGAGGCATCAGCAGTTTGCATCACCAAGAAAATCAAGGTTTGCCGAGCAAAACCAACTGGATTACTCATGCGTAGAAAAATAAATGGATGGCAGATTAAGGCCCATAACCAAAAGAAAATACGTGTCCAACCCGGTTTGCCTTTTGCCATGTACGTACACATAAGGCCCATTGCATCGGAACCATTTTGGTAGCGAGTCGCTTCAATGTGTGTGTCATGGTCAATGTAAATACTTGAACCAATGGCAACACCTTTGCTCATGTCGACATCTTTACCAAAAAAGCGTACCCCTAAAATAGATTCGGCATTGGTACGAACTCGATTACCCAAGTCATCGGAAATATTTGGCAGTGAACCAGATTGCTTTAAGCGGAACAACATCTCTTGTGTACCCAAAGAAGATGCCGAGAAAATGACGTTGCGTACTCGCCATGTACGACGCTGTTTATTAAACCATGAGGTTGAGCATTCAGTGGTTACTTCATAGCCATCACTACCATCTGCTTTGCCATTGAGTGGTTTAACATCAACAACTTTGGTTTCTTCATAAACCTTGGCACCATTTTTTTCGGCAAAGTACAAATAGTTTTTATCTAAAGTATTTTTTGCATTGTATTTACAACCTGTCATACAGCCGCCACATGCGGTACATGTCGCACGGTCTGGACCTTCACCGTTAAAATATGGGTCAGGGTAGGTTTTGCCGCCTTGTTCACCTTCGGGTGGGAAGAAAGTCGCAACACGAGTCGGTTTAAATGTGTGACCCACGCCGATAGCTTCACCCATTTGTTTGAGCATATGGTCAGCTGGACCAAAAATTTTATTATCCGTCACCCCAAGCATACGTTCTGCTTCTGCATAGTGCTGGGGCATTTCATTTTTCCAGTCTGCAGCATCTGCCCATGTGCCTTCGTCCCAAATATGTTCAGGTGGAACGAGTAGGGTATTGGCATAGGTAATTGAACCTCCACCTACGGCATTCCCGCAAATAATGGTGACATGGCGAAAAAAGCGCATATTGAAATAGCCGAAAAGCTTCATGCCCGGACGCCAAATCCAACGGCGGGAATTCCAGTTATTTTTCGCAAAATCTTCGGCTTTCCAGCGACGCCCCATTTCCATTACAGCAACTGAGTAACCTTTTTCGGTTAGACGGCAAGCAGAAACACTACCACCAAAGCCTGAACCAATAATGAGATAATCATAGTCATAATTGTTTGTTGTCATGCCGAGGCTCCTCTCTGGCGATTATTTTTTATATTGACTGTGTATGTTTATCAATGAATTGCCCAATGCGCTCAATCGAGTCATTAGATTCTTTTAGTATACCCGCGTGGAACTGAAAAACATGTCCGACTTGGTCATAAATCCTAAAGTTCGTCGGAATGCCATATTTTCCAGCTTGTTCAGCGAGACGTTTTGCATCGTCTAATAGAACTTCTTCGGTACCGACATGAATCAAAATAGGCGGTAGCCCAGTTAAGTCAGCATAGAGTGGGGAACAGATTGGATCGGTTGCCGATTTTTGTCCGCAATAGTTTTTTGCACACCACACTAACCATTCTTCAGATAGCATCGCATCTTGAGTTGCATGAGTTTTCATAGTGCTTCCAGAGAGGCTTAAATCGACCCAAGGTGAAAGTAAAACCAATGCTGCTGGTAGCGGCAATCCTGCATCCCGCATAGCAATTGCAGTACTTAAACTGAGTCCACCGCCCGCAGAATCTCCGACAAAAACGAGTTTTTTAGGGTCTTGTCCTTGGTCAAGTAGAGCTTGATAGACTGCAATTACATCTTCAAGAGCAGCGGGGCTTGAGTGCTCTGGAGCGAGGCTATATTCAGGTAACCAGACTTGTGCTTGAGCTGCATGTCCGATTTGAGCCGCAAGCTTAGTGTGACTTTTTGAACTACCAACAACATAGCCACCGCCATGTAAATACAAGATGCCGAGTCCTGATTTAGTCATTTTGGGCTGAATATGAACTGTCGGTACTTGAGCAATTGATTGCTTTTTTGTTTTATAGCCACGTGGCCCAAATACAATAGCACTGGCTGCATCGCTACAAAAACGCTGAAGCTTTAGTGGTGTTTTAGGGGATAAAGCTGGACGTAGCGTGGTACGGATAGTCCATGCAAGAAGCTGCTTCATAATAAGGACTCATGCTAAGCCTGTAATGTCAGTCAGCATCTCTTAAAAGTAAGAGTATGCTGACCACTATTTTTATTTTGCTGATTTGTTAAGTAGACGAGTTTGCAAGGCAGTTGCTGTTGCAAAAATCTTTTGGTAACCCTGTGGAAGAATACGCTGAATTACATCAACGACTTTTGCATCGGCTCCAATCAGTAAACGGCGACGGTTTTTACGAACAGCCTCTAAAATTTGTTGAGCAGCCTCGTCAGCAGGGGTGCGTAGTAATTTATCGAAAGCATCTTGGCTTTTTAGAGGGTCCATTCCTAAAGACTGGACGCTGTTATTCATACGGGCAGCTTTGGCAATATTGGTGCGAATACCACCCGGATGCACACAAGTTGCGCTAACCCCAGCATTTTGCATATCGAGTTCTTGGCGTAGGGACTCGGTAAAGCCACGAACTGCAAATTTACTGGCGTTATAAGCACTTTGAGTCGGTTGGGCTGTTAAGCCAAACATGCTGGAAATATTAATAATGTGCCCATCACCACTTTGCTTTAAAAATGGTAAGAATTCTTTGGTGCCGTAAACCACACCCCAAAAATTAATACCAATGAGCCATTCAAGATCTTCATAGCTCACACCTTCAGCCGTGCTACCTATTGCGACACCAGCATTATTAAAGATCAAATTAACTTGGCCATGCTCACTTACAACAGCTTTTGCCCAATCTGCAATTTCAGTACGCTTAGCCACATCAACTTTTTGAATGGTCACTTTAACTGGGTAGGCTGATAACTGATCGACAGTTTTGGCTAAGCCCGCTTCACTGATATCCGAAAGTGCCAGATGGCAGCCTTGTTTCGCAAGTGCAATTGCAATTGCTTGTCCAATACCTGAACCCGCACCTGTCACAGCAGCGACTTTATTTTTAAAAGACTTCATAAAATTCTCCGTTTATTTTTCTCATTTCCTATGGTGAAGCTTGTTTAAGAAATAGCCGAAACCTGAGTGTAGTTTTCCACATCGAAACGACGAGTGCGTTGACGATATTCAAGAGTAAAACCTGGCCAGTTATTGGTATTTTTGCCATCAGCAGTTTGATACCAACTTGTGCAACCTTGTGCCCAGACAGTTTTTTTCATTTTTTCTTGAATATTTTGGTTGAACTCGTGTTGAACTTCTGCACGAACGTTGGTGAATAGAAGTTTGTTTTGTATGGTTGTTTGAATGGCATCTAAAATATAATTCACCTGACTTTCGATCATGTAAACAATTGAATTATGTCCAAGATTGGTATTTGGACCATAAAGCATAAAGAAATTAGGAAAACCGCTAACAGTTAAGCCAAGGTATGCTTCTGCACCATCTTTCCATGTATCTTTTAAGGTACGTCCGTCCAATCCGGTAATTTGCATTGGCGCCATAAATTCTGTTGCGGCAAAACCAGTACCATAAATAATGGTATCGACTTCACGCAGATTTCCGTCCGTATCTAAAATGCCGTTTTCGGTGATTTCTTGAATGCCTGTATCAATCACATCTACATGGGGTTGAGTGAGCGTTTCATACCAATGGTTGGAAATCAAAATACGCTTACAGCCAATTGGATAATCCGGCATTAAACGGTGGCGTAACTTCCCATCTTTGACGACTTTACGAATATGGCGCTGAAATAAATACTCCACTAAAGGCATTTCATTGAGTGAAGTTGTAAAAGCCAGCAAACGAATTTCATGGTTTCCATATTGCAAAATGCGGTCCAGAGTTTGCAAAATTGGCAGTTTACGGAAAGCTTTTTTCTCAAGTGGCTGGTAAATGCGGTCTGGTTTTGGAATGACATAAGGTGCTGAACGTTGATAGACATCAAGATGAGCAACCTCTTTAGCAATTTCGGGAACGAACTGAATGGCACTCGCACCTGTACCAATTACTGCAACACGTTTGCCATTTAAGTCATAGTCATGATCCCAACGAGCGGAGTGAAAAGCCTTACCTTTGAAGTTTTCAATACCTTTAAGTTTTGGATAAGCAGGGCGGTTGAGCTGACCTACAGCCCCGACTAAGAACTCGGCTTCAAAGCGTTCGCCATTAGTACTTTGAATGTGCCACACACCTTGTAATGCATCGAATTCGGCACTGGCAATTTCAGTATTAAATTGAACATGTGGGCGAATATCATATTTGTCGGCACAGTGGCGTAAATATTGATAAATCTCTTGAGATGTCCCGTAGCGTTTTTTCCAACCTAGCTCTTGCTCAAAAGAAAAAGAATAAAGATGAGAAGGCACATCACATGCAGCCCCTGGATAAGTATTATCACGCCAGACACCACCAACATCGGCAGCTTTCTCAAATACGGTAAACTGGTTGAATCCTGCCTGTTTAAGGCGAATAGCAAGGCCTAAACCTCCGAAGCCAGTACCTATAATAGCGATACGTACATTTTTATTTGAATTAGATGACGAATTAAACATAGGCTGCCCTAAAGTCCTTAAAAACACTGTGCGAAAGAATCGCAATTTCCTGTATGCAGAATAGACGTTTATCTTCTTGATTTAGAGGATGGATGAGGACAAAATATTGTGATTCGGGGACATTTTTGGTGATACAGTGACGTACGCTTGGGCATTTGAACGCAGTATACATAGCGTCCGACTTATGGCTGATTTTGCGGCAGAAGCAGGTATTACCTATCATAATATTCTCAAAGGAACGGGACTCGATCAGCAACAATTGCTTGATCCCAACATGGTGGTCTCGGGGCATCAAGAGTTACAGCTCATCCATAACTTAGTTGAACTCTTTGGAGATCGTCCTACTTTAGGCTTAGAAGTAGGTACCCGCTACCATTTCACAACATTTGGGCCTTTAGGTATGGCCCTGATGAGTAGTGCCAGCATTCGCGAGGCACTTGATTTAGCTTTAACGTATTTCTCATTAACCTTTGCGTTTACCCGCTTTTTAGTTTCAGATACCAATGAGGGTACTCATATTGAAATCGAAGAGGAGGGTATTCCATCTTCGGTTAGGCAATTTATTATTGAACGCGATACAGCCGCTCTTATTACGGTGCAACGCGACCTCGTACAAAGTAATTTTTGCCAATATTTGGCTTTTTCTTTTGAAGCTAGAGGTAATCTACAAGCTTATGAAAAAGTATTTGGGGTAATGCCTGAATTTGGTCGTAGCAAAAGTTTTGTTCTGCTTGATGCACAAAAAATTAATCAAAAGCTGCAAATGGCAAATGAACTGGTATTGCATACAGCGGAAGAACAATGTCGACAAATTTTAGATAAGCGCCAATCACAAAAGAAATTTATTAATTTGGTACAGCAGCAGCTAATGGGTGTACGAGGCGAAATGCCATCAATGGAAATGGTTGCCGATCGGTTGCATTTAAATGCCCGTACTTTACGCCGCCATTTGGCATCTGAAGAAATGACTTTTATTCAAATACGCGAAGAAGTGAGACAGGTTTTGGCTGAACAATATCTAGCTTTGCCTAAGGTATCTATTGAACAAATTGCAGAGTGGCTAGGTTATGCCGAGCCTGCCAGTTTTATTCATGCCTATAAAAGATGGCATAGGAAAACACCTCATGCCATGCGTTTAAACAATCAATAATCAAAATACGGTTATTTCTTTAAACGCAAATGTAGTAAGCGCGTTGCTGAGGTGTGGCGAATTTCATCGGTCCGTGCATTAAAATATCGTTTAGTAATTGCTGCGCCTGATAAATCTTCGACTACTTCAAATCCCATCTGCTCCACAGCGTGATGTAAATCAGTTGGTTTGAATTGACCTAATAAAGGTTCTTTCAGCAAATGGGTAAACTGTGCAACACCCATGCTTCCAAGTCGCTCAATACCGTTTAATTCCTGAAAATCGGTCGAATAGTCGAGTACAACTTCACTATTGTTTGCAGCAAACTCAGCAATACTTTTTAAAGTTTGCAAGGTCGTTTGCGGGTTTAAATAGTGAGTTGTTCCTAACCACGAAAAAAATGCGGGAGCGGACGGCTCATAAACACTTCTAGTCAAGGCTTCAGAGATAGACTCTTTTTCAAAATTAATTGCGACAAACTCAACTATGGTAGGAATTTCGCCTAGTTTTTTTAGCTTGGCTTGTTTAGCAGCTTGAGTATCAGGATGATCCACTTCAAAAATTTTCAAAGCTGGGTAATGATGCGATTGACGTAGTGCAAAAGAGTCTAGGCCAGCACCGACTAACACATATTGTTGAGTATCTTGTTGAACTGATAGATCAAGTAAATCTTCGGCATAACGAGAGCGTCCGACTACTTGCCCAGTAAGTAAACCTAAAGTGCGGTTTAAAACCGAAGAATTCATGACTTTAACAATCAGTGGGTTAGAGAGCAGTTTTTTCCAGCCTTTACTGGTCAGCTCAAAAGCATAAGGGTCTGAAAATACAGGGTTCTTCGTATTTTGAAAATGATTGGCCCGTAATGCAGCAGCGGCTTCGGCGGTACGACTAGATTGACCTTCTTTCATCTTTATCCTGTTTTTTTATTTCTTGAAGATATTCAACGAAGAAGGCAGTGTATTTCATGAAAGTCAAAAATACACTGCCTATTTCTTACAACGGATTTGATCGAAATTACAAATTAGTAAGTTTTCGTCGTTTGATACGTCACTTCATAATCTTTCAAATCTACTTTTTTCAAACGTTGTTTAAGTTTTTTTAATGACCAAGGCCATGCGGCAAAGTTACGACCGTTGGCATCAAGGTAGTAACTCTTACAGCCGCCGCTATTAAATACCGTTGTTTGTAAGTGCTTTTGCACCAAGTCGTTATGCTTTTTAATCACATCAGATTTAACATTTAATTTGCTAATTCCTTTGTTTCTAATTTTCAATAAGCCATCTACGATATAGTCGAGCTGCGCTTCTGCCAAACCAATGAAAGAGTCATAAACCAGTACGTTAGGCCCTAAAACTAAAAATGCATTTGGTACATTTTCAATGTTGGTCCCCAAGTAAGCCTCTGGTGAACTACTTTTCCATATATCTTGTAAACATTGGCCTTTTTCATTGTGGACGCGTTTACCAATTGGTGGGTGAGATACTTCAAAGCCTGTACCCCAAATAATCACATCAACTTCGTGGCGCTCACCATTTGCAGCAACCACCGTATTGCCTTCAACTTTCACTAAACCATGAGGGATTAGAGTGGTGTTTGGTGCTTGTAGAGCAGGGTAGTAATTGTTGGCAAATAAAATACGTTTACAACCAATATCAAAATTTGGCGTTACATTTTTGCGTAATTCAGGGTCAGCAATTTGAAGTTTGAGTAATTGCTTACCCAAGACATTGACTGGTTTTAGGGCAAGTGGATTACGTAAACCAAAGTTAATCGCATTCAGCGTTAACGCTACACTTTTACGCCAGCTCGCCTGAATAGACGGATATTTAGCAATCACTGATTTACTAAATTCGCCTAAGTCTGTATCTGGTTTCGGTAGTACCCAAGGGGCTGTACGCTGGAACACAAACAGCTCTTTCGCTTTTGGTTGAATTTGTGGCACAAACTGAATAGCAGATGCACCAGTACCAATCACGGCAATGCGTTTATCTGTCAAATCATAATCATGGTTCCATTTAGCAGAATGGAACATCTCGCCTTTAAATGTTTCTAAGCCTTCAAGACGTGGAATTTGAGCTTCGGTAATTGGACCTGTGGCAAAAATAACGGTTTTAGACAAATATTGACCAGTACTGGTATCAAGTACCCACACATGACGTGAGTCATCCCATGCTGCATTCAGCAGCTCGCTATTAAACTCGATTTTAGATGTAACATTAAACTCGTTACTCACATCTTCCAGATAACTTAAGATTTCTGGCTGGCGCGCAAATAAATGGCTCCATTTTGCACTTGGTGCAAATGAATAAGAGTAAAGAGCAGAAGGTACATCACAACCACAACCTGGATAGGTGTTTTCACGCCATGTTCCACCAACACGGCCAGCTTTTTCAATAATTTTATAATTGGTATAGCCAACTTGATCTAGACGAATGGCAGCAGCGATACCTGAAATACCAGCACCCACAATAAAAGTATCGAAAATATGGCTTGGTGATTTGACAGCTTTTTTTGCTGATGCATTTGTTTTCATTTGAGCAGTCATATGTGTACTACCTATAAATTTCTTATTTAAATAATTTGTACGATGTGCCAAGGAACTTGTTATACAAGCTTGGTGATGCACGTTTCATGAGCCAGAATAACTTCGCATCGATTTGAGGAATGGTGTAAAGCTCATTCTGATCAAGGCGGTTCAGTGTTAATTTGGCTACACTATCACTCGTGGTGAGGGCATAATTCATGAGTGCATGGTCTGCAAGCTTTGAATAGCGTCCCGGAATCCGACCATTTTTGATGATATTGGTTGGAACCAAAGTGGGGCAGAGTACATTGACTTTAATATTGAACTTATGCAGCTCGGCAGAAAGCGTTTCTGAAAGCGCGCGTACACCTGCTTTAGTCACGTTATAGGCGGTCATTTCTGGTGCGGCTGTATAAGATGCAGCGGAAGCAACGTTAATAATTGCACCATAACCCAACTTTTTAAACTTTGGAACAAATGCATGACACCCATGAATAACCCCCCAAAGGTTAATATTCATGACCCAGTTCCAGTCTTCTAGGCTTAGCTCGTCAAACTTACCACCTAAACCTACACCTGCATTATTAATGACAAGGGTGACAGGGTGCCCAAGTAAGATCTCAGCAGTTTCAGCGAGATTTGCCACATGTTCGGCATTGCTCACATCACAGCGCAGAGCAAAAGCTTTTGCACCCTCTTGTTCAAGAAGTTTTACTGTTTCTTCAGCAGCTTCCAGATTAATATCTGCACACACTACGCTGCCACCACGTTTTGCCAGTTCAATTGCAAAACTTCGACCAATCCCACTGCCTGCACCCGTCACTACGGCATAAGCTTTTTGGCTTGGTTTAACTTTCTTTTTGCCAAATAAAATCATGATTCATCCATAAATAGCTTGAAGAGATACCAGCTATCTGTTTGATAGCTGGAAATGCAGGACGATTAAGACACGCGTACAGGTGGGGTAAATTCTTTAACAAAGAAAGGTGCAATCGCGCCGCCTTCGTTCAGTAATTTCTTTTTGTAATACTCAAGATATTCAGTCGTATCATGATCATTTGGATGAAAGTCTGGACGTAAATAGTCAAGAATTTGACCAATCGTACTGCCAAAAACACCATCTTTCGGGCCAAAGATTAAACCAACACCACGGCGAGCATCTTTCCAGAATTTTAAGGTCAGCATCTCTTGCGGTTTTCTTAAAACAGGGACAAATAAAGTAGTCGCAGGAATAAGCCCTAAAATGGTAATTAGAGCAAGGGCGAAACCAGATGCGCGTAGTGGATAGCTACCATTTAAAATTTGGTAGACATCATAAGCAATGTCTTTATGCTCAGACTCTTCAAGCATATGCCACATCCACAACGCACGGCTTTTTGCATCGTCTGAATAATAGAAATTCTTTTCATGTTTCATCATGTATTCAGCAAGTACCGCAGTAAAATGCTCAATACCCGCCATCATTGACAATTTCAGTGGTTGTGGAAATTTCAAAAATACATATTTAAAGAAATTCGAACCAAGAAAACGGTATAGGGCAACAGGATATTCAGCTTCTTGCAGCGCATCGTTATATTCATTGTGCAATTTTGAGTGAATTGCCTCTTGGCCAATCAGTGAAGTTACGCGCTGTTTTAAGATTGGATCTTTAATAAATTCACGATGGTGGCGAGCGGTTTCAATAACCAGATCTTCACCGTAGGTTAAAAACACCGAAAGTGTGGCAAAAAACAAAGTAGCAAACTGATTGTCCATATAGAATCTGACATCAATTTCCTTACCATCAAAACCAATATTTAAATGTCGGATTGGAATTGAGCTTTTGCTAGCAAAATCCGGTAACTCAATTTCACGGTGAAATTTAAGTTTGTTTAATGATTTTTTTACTGTGGTCGAGATCATGGCGATACCCTGAGACAAAGTAGTGGTGCATTTTGATGAAAACCAATAAAATTAATGATCAACAAAGCACTATAAATTCCATTTTCAAAAGCAGGATATTCTCTGCATTGACTACGGTGTTGTTGCTCCGTTATTTGTTTGATTATTTGGCTGAATAACGGAAAGAAGAGTAAAGATAGACAAACTATTTAGTGACTCTTC
>NZ_JRVL01000096.1:0-6644 GCF_054823985.1 Acinetobacter sp. GN11
CTTTAAAGCGCAATATCAAACTCTGGGCTAGCTACTGTAGGCTGTAATCGAGCACGTTGCTTTTTAAAGTGTGGAAGAACGTGTTCACCAAGACGGTATGATTCTTCAAGATGTGGGTAGCCTGCAAGAAAAAATAACTCTATGCCAATGCTATTGTATTCTTGAATACGCTCAATAATCTGTTGGTAGCTCCCTACCAAAGCCACACCGGGTGGCACACCAATATATCCAAATCCAGACCAAACATTTGGATGGATAAAAAAGTCGCTAACATTTTTACTGCCATCTTTTTCAGCGTACTCTTTTTCGAAGCTTAATACCCGCGCTGAGCGTAAACCCGCATGGGCTGCCGCCGCGTGTAAACGTTGTTTTTCAGCAGCTTCATCAAGAAAGCGCTGTGCCTCTGCCAATGCTTCTTGTTCAGTACGGCGAGCAATGGTATCGATTGATAGGCCAAATTTTATATTTTCACGACCATACTTTTTTGCACGAGCACGTACGTCTGTAATCAATGCGGCAATTTCTTCTGGTTTTTCAGCTCGCATTAAATAATAGTCGGCATGTTTTGCTCCAAACTCGCGAGCAGCTTCCGAAGAACCTGCTGTGCAAATAATGGGAAGGCTTGCTTTATTCAGTGGATATTTTAAGCCACCGCCTTCTGCCGAATAGTACTTTCCTTGATAGTGAAATGAAGGATTATTCCAATATCCTTTTACAACATCTAGAAACTCTGTAGCACGTGCATAACGTTCGTCATGAGGTAAATCATCACCTACTTGGCGCTGAATCACTTCAGAACCGCCATTAATAATATTCCAAACCAGCCGATTACCTGTTGCACGCTGATACGTTGCCGCAGTTTGTACGGCATTATATGGACTAAAATGATAAGCCTGAAATGCAGTCACAAAGTTAAGTTTTTTGGTTTCTCTTGCAAGCAATGAACATACTGTCCAAGGCTCTTCACCCGTTGGTGCGTTCACCATGAGTGCACCAGCAAAACCATTAATTTCTGCTGCCCGTGCTACCTGACTTAAGTAATCAATATAGGTAAAGTCATCACCGACTTCATAGTTCGAAACCGCTCCAGTATTTTCAACATTTTCAATATTGGCCCAATCACCGCGATTACGTGGGTCACCGGGTAAAAATTCTGTTTCGCCATGAAGTGGTAAACGTGTAAAAAATTCAATTCCCATTATTTTCTCCGTAAAGCAAAGCTTAGAATTTTGCAGTGAGAGAAACACCAACTTGACGTGGGTTTCCATAGGTTAAGACATATTGTCCAGCAGGACCATTTGGTCGCCCATGAACTTGATATTCTTCGTCTAGCAAGTTTTTAACGTAAGCATTAACTTGGTATTTATTATTTGCACTGATATACCCAACGTTTGCGTTCCATAAGGTGTACCCTTTTTGACTCAAGATTGGGTCAACAGAATAATCTTGACGATTGACTAAGAAAAACTCACGGTCACGATATTTTGCATCTGTGCCCACAATGACTCGTGCTCCACTATCAAGATTAAAGGTATATTCACCCCCTAAACCGATGGTGTACTTTGGAGACCGAACCAAGCTGTTACCTGTATTGTCAGCATTTACAACATTCGTTACTGGGTTTTTATCAACAAAATCGGTGTATTCACTGTCTAAATAAGCGCCTGCAAAGCGTAGGCGTAAATTATCGGTTGCCAAATAATCTAATTCTAATTCTGCACCTTTTACTTCTGCCTTAGGACCATTTGCTAAAACTGAAGTTACCCCTCCACCCTGTCCTTCTGTCGCAACCAATAAATTTGTTTGAATATCTTTGTAGTCATAATAGAAAATATTGGCGTTGGCCGTTAAATTGCCTTGTAACAAGCTAGACTTCAAACCTAGCTCGTAGCTATTTAAATATTCAGGATTAACATCTGCAAGTTGCGTTAGGCTACTTGAAAGTCCGGTGTTAAAGCCGCCTGAACGGAAACCTCGAGCAAAACGGAAGTATGTGTTGATATCAGGAGTAATTTCATATTCTGGCGTAATATCGTAAGTCAGTTCATTCCATCTCTTTTTACGGCTTGTTGAACCATTTGCGTTAGGTGCTGGATTATAGACCGCATTACTGTACCCATCCTTTTGCCACCAACTGCCTTTGGTGTAATCGCCCGTGGTAATTTGAACAAGGTCTAGATCAATGTCTTTTTCTTCACTTGTCCAACGTAGACCACCTGTTACTTTAAATTTGTCGGTAAATTTATAGGTACTGTTTCCAAACAAGGCAAAACTTTGTGTAGTCTGATTATAGGTAATGTCCCTAAAAGCTGGTGTTCCGGCCGTTTGAGCTGGAGCGCCATTCGGTAATGTTTTATTTACTCGCGCGCTTACGCCTGTTGAGTCTAAATCTTCATTAAAGAAGTGAAAACCTGCGATCCAACTGAGTCTTTTTTCAGCATCAGAAGAAACACGAAACTCTTGGCTATATTGACGCCACTCATTATCACTATAGCTTCTTGCTACATCATATGGCGTATAGTCACCATCAGAAATGGATTTTTGAGTGGTCTTATCAAATGCTGTAATGGATGTAAAAGTATGACCGCCCCCTAAATCTCCTGTTAATGTGAGCGATGTACCATCATGTTGAATTTTATTGCTTTCAGCTAAATCTAAATTTGTATCTCGGCCTTGTGGTCTTTCATAAACACCCCAGTATTTTCCAATACTTAACGAACCATTATTGCCCAGACCATTATAGGTTTGGCTATGCAGATTGACTAAAGCATTCCAATCATCATTAATTTTTCCTAGTATCTGGAAGCGGAATGATTTTTTATCAACATCTCCGTAGTCTTCTCCACTGGCTAAATTCTTTGCATAACCATCACGGTCTTCTGAATAGAATGCTCCTCGTACGGCAACGTTATCTGATATAGCCCCATTCACGGCGCCTTCAAAAGTACGAAGATTATGGTCGCCTATTCCTATAGTTCCATAACCAGTCGGTTTGTCTGAAAATACGGGTTTTCGTGAAATGTAATTCACTGCACCAGCCGTGGTATTTTTACCGTAAAGCGTGCCTTGTGGACCACGTAGAACCTCAATACGTTCTAAATCGAATAAATCTCCAGCACCAGCAACAGGCGCATTTAAATAAACCCCATCTGCATAAATACCGACTGGGAAAACTGTAGATGCTGCAACATCGCCAGTTCCTAGACCACGAATATACCAACGTGGACGGCTATCTCCATCTGGGTTTTCAGCTGCTGCATTGGGTGTATAAGTTAAAACATCGCCAATAAATGTTGAGCCTTTCGCTGCCAAATCTTTGCCAGAAACTGCTGTAATTGCAGTCGGAACTTTTTGAATGTTTTGTGCACGATATTGTGCAGTAACGATGACATCGCCTAGTTTTTTTACATCTTTAGCATTTACCACTTGAGCTTGTTGCTCAGCAGGAATTGCATCAGTATCATCGTTCGCTAAAGCTAATGTTGAAACACTCGCCGTTACTCCCCACATAGCAGTTAAAATACTCTGCCTAATTTTTGTAACCTTAAACATGGTGACTCCATTTAAATAAATCTATTCTTATATTGGCAACTTCTATGCCATTTAATTTATTTAAATAATTTCAAATACTTAATAAAAAATTAAAAATAAAAATGATTCAATGCTGCTGATAGATAGACAGTCTGAAAGGTATTATTGTTGTTATTTCAACATTCACGATTTAACGTGTTTTATATCCCGTATTAATAATAAAGCCATACAGACGTATGGCTTTTTAAGATTCTTGGAAATGATTGATTGGTTTTAAAATTTATAACTAAATTGGCCTTGTACAGTCAGAGGACGCATTGGTTGTAAAAACTCACTATTCGCTCCTGCCAAACCATTCACAAAATTTCGTTCATTGGTTAAGTTAAGAATGTTAAGGCCCACCGTCCACTGTGGCTGGCGATAATAAAGACCTAAGTCCAGATTATAGTTATTCGGTACTTTCACGGTTTGACTTAAGTTTGTGTGCCAGTAGCTTGTCCACCATCCCGAAAGGTTGACCCCAAAACCAGACTGATGCTGGTAATCTACATAAGCACTTGCAGAGTACTTGGGAATTCCTGCTGCATCATAACGTCCGGCTTTACGTTGGTTTAAAGCGTTATTGTCTCCCCAAACCGTAGCATTGTCCGCATGAAAGCCAAATGGTGAAAAACCAGCAGGTACAATAGAGCTGTATTCAGCATCTAAATAAGTGAAATTGCCCCCAATCGCTATATTTTTTTGGAGTTGCCATCTTAATGATGACTCAATACCTTTTATTTCAAAGCGAGCCATATTGCCGTTGGTATCAGGCGATAAATCTCGTTTTTGTTCAAATCCACTTAGGGTTAAAAACAACTGGTCAGCAATAGGCTCATATTTAAATCCTACTTCTTTTAGCTCACTTTGACTGTCAAAAGCTAAAGGATTAAGTTGATTTCCTGCGCCCCAAATCAAGAAAGGCCCAAATACTCCCGTATTTAATGCAGTGCTTTTGTCATAGGTAAAATAAAGTGTGCTTTTCGCAGTCGGCTTAATAAACGTACTCAGTTGATAGCTCAATAGACTATATTTATCACTCGACGAACGGACATCTGCTGGGGTTAAAACGAGTGGATTTTCAAGTTTTGCTCTTACAGAACTATGGTTAATGCCTAAGTTAATACCGAATACATCGTTAAAGGTAAAGTTTTGTTGAGTGAACACACTCAACGTATCCCAGAAACCAGAGCCCGTATAGACAGCGCCTCCTCCATTCGGTGGAAATCCGCCTTTTTCTGCATATAAACCATTTCCAATTGGGTACATGCGCGGTAAATTTAAATAACCAAAATATTGAGAATATTGAGGTACTCCGGCTTGTCCAATCCAACCTCCTGTTGAACCGCTATTATTAATCAACCCCAGTAAATCACCAGGGTTCTTCTGTGATGGATCATTGGTTAAATCATATGGATTAATATTAAAACTATTATTTGCAGCTAAAGAGGTAAACTTCTCATGACGATATGTTCCCCCTGTACTGCTTTTATTCTTAATTTTTACGCCACCTATTTCAAAATCATAGTCGCCTAAAAATTCTAGTCTGTTATCAATTAACTCATGATCTAAATCTGTAAAGAAGCTTCCCACAGAGTCGCCTAAATCTTTGTTATTTTGATAGAGCGTACTGTTTGCAATAGACCAATGGTCATTTAAATCTTTAATTACTTTTAATTGGGTACTAAATCGCTTGGCACTATTTTTATCTTCACTACGTCCTGAAACATTATCATCTAGCTTGACTAATTCATTACCAGGGATTGATGGATCATAGACCCAACCTTTAATAGTTCCTGCTTGATCCGCAGTTGAGTTCGGTAACGGCGTGGTCTGAACTCCACCAACAGCAACATATTGGTTTTTATCGTTCTTCTGACGAGTTTGCCAACCAATGACTTTAGAATTTGCCGCACCAGATTCAAATACAGGAGACCAAAAAGTCGAACCATTTTGAATAATAGGCGTGGCTCTACCTTTGTAATAAAGGCCATTATCAACCGATTTTTGCGATGCTCTATTCCAGCCATGTGTCACATTAAAATCATAATAATCATCGTAACTGACATTCCAATCTACCCGTAAACGATCATTGGGACGCCAAGCAAGTGCTCCATAAAATGCATTAAAGTTATTTTTTACATTGTCATAATAGTCATCTGTCTTTTGTGCTGTTGCACTCACGCGAAATGCTAATTCTTTTGAAATGGGTGCCGTATGATCAATACTGACAGAGAAATTAGGCTCTGCGCCTTTACCTGAGTAAATGGAACCTACAGTCCCAGAGATATTGGTTTCGGCTTTATTAAAATTAGGCTTTTTGGTTAGGTAGTTAATATATCCGCCAGAACCTGAAGTCGGCGCAAAAATTACACCTGTTGGCCCTGCCACAATATCGGCTGCTTCATAAGCATTGAGATTGGTTGGATGGCGGGTACTGTAAATGCGTTGGCTATCTTGAAAAACTTCCGAGTTCTGTCCACGAATTTGTGGAGCAAAGTTAGCATTTTGTCCCCCGCCTCGCGTAATGCTAGGCGCATATTTGACGAGATCATCCGCACTGCGAATAACATCTTCTCTAAATTGTTGTTCTGATACTTGGGATACTACACGCGGGGTATCCAATACAGAGCTATCCGTTCCATAAATTGAGGTAACTTTGCGTTTAGGAACTACGGTAGTTTTCTTGGCTGCTCCAGTAACGACTACATCGGACAAAGTAATTACATCACTTTCAGAATCACCTGCTTGTTGTGGCGTTTCTTCGGCAAAAACATATAACGGTAAAGTTGCCCCTAATACGCTAAGCGCAATAACTAAAGGTTTTAATTGAAAAGGCTGTCTCATATCACACTCAGTAAAGTAAATTTACAATGCGTTACGCAAAGCCTATGCCAACCATTAAAGGGCCAAATAATTTAACCTAACTATTTGATTTATTTGTTTTTAATTTCTCATTGTTTACTTATCAATTCTATTCATGTTTATTTTTTCAACAAAGCTGTTGAAATAGAGACACTCACCAAAAACAATAATTATATAAGCATTTGATAAATATATTAAAATTATATAAA
>NZ_JRVL01000097.1:0-1356 GCF_054823985.1 Acinetobacter sp. GN11
TTGGAGCCTCGGTAAGTGCAGCATCGAAAATTGAAAAAGAGGAAACAAAAAAGTTTTCAACAATGAAGCATTGTATTGAATGGTTAGATTCTAAATATCCAAATAGCAAATGGCATAAAGACAAAGGTACTTCGTGGAGTTTAGAAAATGATAATTCAAATTTTTTATCTGGGATTACTCATATTCCTAGTGAAGAAAATAGAAAACTAACACATCCGATTGCAATTTATTGCAAATTAAAAGAAACAGGTACCGAAGGTGTATTCTATGAAGGAAAATATATCGTCATAGAAGCTATCTAGTCTCAAAATTTAATTGAAAAAACCACTCAATGAGTGGTTTTTTATAGCTGAACAAATTCAATAAATTCATTGCCAAGAACAATTTCTATATGATTGGCTTGCTAAGCCAGTAGTAATTTAAAAACTTTAAGGAATGCCCATTTCCTAAGCTTTTATTTTATTCGTATAGCTATATGTTAAGAGGGCCTAACTTTAGTTTTCTTTGTCAAAATCTTGATAATTTTAAAAACTTGATTATCGAGCTTTATCTTTTGATGAACGGTTGCATTGTCGAGCTGATCCCATAACTCAAATGGGAAAAACTCTGAACTATGATCAAATACCCATAACCATTGATAACTATTGTTAAGTGTATTTACATCAAAACGGACATCCTGAACTTTGACAATCTTAAGTTGTTTATGATGTTCGTCCTGAAGAGTAATTTCATGGTTCTCCATTAGACATCCACAAATTAAAAACAATTCTTAATTCTACTGAAATTAATATTTTCTGGTTAGCTTGTTAAGTTGGTATTAATTTACAAAAGATTTCTAGTTGTTAAAGTTTGTCATTTTCAAAATGATAATAATCTTTACTTTTGAAATACAAGGTTTTAATTAGGTCAGGTTGTAAGCGTGGATGGTAGATGTCAGAATGCCAAACTGACATCTATCTTCGAGTTATCGCTATGAGTTTAATAGGCTTTATGTATGCAAGTAAAACCAATAGTGAACATAGTCAAGTAAAACAAGATCTAATTGATATCCTCACAGAAGCAGTCAAATTCAATTCTTATAATGATATTACGGGAGTACTTTACTATGGTAATGGATATTTCTTGCAGTACTTAGAGGGCGAGAAAGAACAGGTCGAATCGCTGTTTTATAATTCAATTTTGAAAGATTCGCGACATCAGAACTGCGAAATCATCTTTTCAGAACCGTCCGAACAGCGGTTATTTAAGCATTGGAGTATGAAATTTGCTCCTATAAATACGAAAATAAAAGATTTCTTTTTTCATCATCATGTCGATGAATTTAACCCGTATTTGCTTAACACTACATCAATTCCA
>NZ_JRVL01000098.1:0-25762 GCF_054823985.1 Acinetobacter sp. GN11
TCTTGTATGAGTTCACTCTTTTTAGAGCTCACCTTCTTTTGAGCCATAACGATACCAATTAAAATTATTACACCGCCTATTGTGTGATAAATGGTCCACTGTTCAGACAACCAAACACTCGCAATAATTGCAGTAAACACAGGTACCAGATTCATGAAAATACTTGTTCTATTCGGGCCAAGTTGCTGAACAGCTAACATCCAAACTAACGGCGCAATGAGTGAAGCAAATACGCCTGCATAAATAGCACTTGGCGCATTTTGTACATTTAAAGCATCTAGCCCGAACCAAAAAATTAAAGGCAGATGAAACACAACAGAAAAACCAATCTGGACATATAAGCTCGTCATGATTGGGAGAGGCAACTGCCATTTTTTAAGGAAAACCCCATAAAATGCATAGAAGAACACAGCAATAATCATTAATGCATCGCCAAGATGTCCACCACCATTTAATAAGTGGCTAATATTTCCTTGGGACATGACATATAGTAAACCTGCGAAAGACAAAATACTGCCAAAAACTGCATATCGATTAGGCACATCTTTCAAAATGCCAAGCGAGACAAAGATCGTAAAGATAGGGATAAATGCATTTACAATTCCCATATTAGTGGCACTAGTATAATGGGCTGCCGTATAAGCAAGTCCCTGATAAAGCACCATCCCAAATGCACTTAAAACTGCAAGCTTAGGTAGGTATGGTTTTATTAGATGTCGCTGTTTCCAAACGGGTAACAACATAAATGGGGTTAAAATAATAAATGCAATTAACCATCGGTAAAAACTGATACTGACAGGCGAGATATACTCCGAGACATAGCGGGTGACTACAATGTTTAAAGACCAAATCAGTACTGCCAAAATGGGAAATATAAATGCCCATTTGTGATATTTCATGACCTGACTCATAGTAATACGCCATCTGTAAAAGAGATTTTATTTTGGAGAATGTCTTAATAAATTGAAATATCGTATTTCCGACATTGATATTGAACTTAGGACATCATCTTTTTCTAGAATAATGTCCAAGTCTTCACTGCATGCTCCACAACTTTATGCAACTGCTCGGTACTAGCACCATCTCTTGCCTGAATCGTTAACCCTTGAATGACAGTCGCATAAAAGTCTGTCATTTCATGTAGGGGAGCATTAGCAGATAAATCACCTTGCTCTACACCCTGTTGGAGACGTTTTAATAACTTTTCTTTCGTCTTTATGCGTTTATCTAAAAGATTTTGCTGCACATCGTGAGTAGCGTCAGAACAATTCATTGCAGCAACGACTAACATACAACCGGCCGGCTTATTTGGCTGGACGAGGCGTTTAACGTTATCGTATAGATAAAGTTCAAAAGCGATTTTTGCTGTTTTCGCCTCTAAAAATATAGTTTCAATAGGACACGCTTCATGAGCCAAATAGTAATCTATACTTCTATAAAACAGTCCTGCCTTGTCGCCAAAAGTACTGTACAAGCTTGGTGCCGTAATTTCCAAAGCCTGGGTTAAATCACTAATAGACGTTGCTTCATAACCATGCTCCCAAAAGAGCAACATTGCTTTTTGCAAAACCTGTTGTTCATCAAAGCATTTAGGACGTCCACGCTTTTTTTTCAGCGCGTCTTCTGTAACAGCTAAATTCGTTTCATGCCTATTTGTCATAAAGATCACATCTATTTTTATAACAATCGTTATTAAATTAATTGACGTTCGATTTTTTATCAACTATTTTATTTTCATAATGATCGTTAGTTAATTAATAAATTGCCTTTCTTCACTTCAAATTTAGCCAAGTCAGGATTTCTTATGGACCAATCTTCTATATCTAAAGCGCGACCCACGGCCTCCCCTCAAGGGAGCTGGTTTGCCATTTTGGCCGTTGCCATTGCAGCATTTGCATTAGTAACAAGTGAATTTTTACCTGTTGGTGTTTTAAATAGTGTTGCAACAGATTTAAATATTTCTGTAGGTACAGCAGGTCTTATTATTACTGTACCTGGCATTATGGCAGCAATTGCCGCCCCTTTATTACCTGTTTCTGTGAAACAACTTGATCGGCGTTATGTACTCATTTTACTCACAGCAATTATGGTTATTGCCAATACCATTACAGCCTTTGCCGAAAACTTCCATATTTTATTGCTCAGTCGCTTAATTTTAGGAATTTCGATTGGGGGGTTCTGGGCAACAGCGATTGCTTTAAGTGGAAAATTAGCTCCTTCACATCTTCCTATTGCTAAAGCAACTGCTGTTGTAATGGCTGGTGTAACTTTTGCGACAGTTTTGGGTGTTCCGATTGGAACATGGTTAAGTGAATTTTATGGCTGGCGCAGTGCTTTTGGAATTACAGCAGGAATTGGCTTAATTGTTTTAATCTTACAATTAATCTTTTTACCTAAACTTGTTCCAGACTCGCCAATTCATATGAGGGACTTACCAGCATTATTACGCACGCCTAAAGCACGTAGCGGCATGCTGATTGTTTTGCTTATCGGCCTTGCTCATTTTTGTGCATATAGCTATTTAGCACCTTTCTTCAAAAATATTGCAGGCTTTAACGGTACAACCATTAGTTCATTATTATTACTCTATGGAATTGCAGGTATTTTCGGAAATGCATTTGCTGGCTATAGCGGTAATTTAAATGTCCGGTATACACTTGCGTTTGTTAGTGCTTGTTTTGCAATTGTGTTTTTTGGATTCCCACTTTTTGCCATTCATGAATTTGGTGCTATTGTCTTAACGGCTTTATGGGGTTTCGCTTTTGGTGCTTTCCCTACCTCAGCAAATATCTGGATGTTTGTACATGCGCCAAACGCAGTTGAAAAAGGTATGCCTCTTTTTGTAGGCATGTTTCAGGTCATGATTGCCACAGGTTCATTATTAGGCGGTTATGTAGTTGATCATTTCAATGAAAATACCTTAATTTATGGTGTATTAAGCTTTGTTGCCCTAGCATTACTGAGTACATTTACCTTAGCAAAAGGCTTAAACAACCCTAAAGCAACCTGTGAAAATTAAAATATGAGCCAGAGCATATAAATGAAAAATGAGGAACAACAATTTTCTTTATTGAACAGTATAGAAGTTCATGAATTTCTATATCAAAAAGAAGATATTGTTCGTCCTCATGCCTCGCTCTGGGGAGATTTTAATTTCAGCTTAAATGGCATTTTAGAAATGCAGGTGGAAGAACAACTATATCTGTCTCCACCTAGTTATGGACTTTGGATTCCACCTCAAACGGTTCATCAATCTACTCATATCGACCATGAAATTCACTATATCTGTATTCGACTACACCCTAGCCTCTGTTCTATTTTGGGTGACGTCTGTAAATGCTTTAGTATTCAGCCCTTCTTTCGAACCTTAGTTTTACAAATTCTCGAACAGCAAAAACAAATCGAAAAACCTGAATATTTAGAACATCTTTTACAAGTTTTATTCGATCAACTCAAACAAGCCCCTGCATATTCACATTATTTACCACAAACACGCCATCCTGTTTTATTGCCTATATTAGAAAAACTTTCAGACCCATTACTTTTTGATCACTCTTTACAGCAGTTGCTTCAAAATTTCTCGGTCAGTGATCGCCACTTATTACGTTTGAGCCAACAAGAGCTTCAGCTTTCGTTGTCGGAATGGCGTAACCGAGCCAAAATTGTTTATGCGATTCATCAGATTCGCCAAGGGACACCCATTAAGCGTTTAGCATATGATTTAGGTTATCAACATAGCTCAAGTTTTATCGAGTTTTTTAAACGTTACACTGGGCAAACGCCTATACAAATTAGAAATAACTAAAATTCAGTTTATCTTTAAAAACTTTTTCTTTTTTGAACACGAATATTATTGCACTACCCCTCAATAGCAGTTAAAACAAATGCGTTACTTGATATCAATTAAAATCTTTAGGAAAGACTCATGACACAATCTGTATATCACATTCCTGTAAAAGCCATTTCAGGCGAAACGGTTGATCTTGAACAATACAAAGGTAAGGTTTTACTTATTGTAAACACTGCTTCTAAATGTGGTTTAACTCCTCAATACGAAGGCCTAGAAAAGCTTTATCAAGCAAAGAAAGATCAAGGTCTTGAAATTTTAGGTTTCCCAGCAAACAACTTTAAAGAGCAAGAACCAGGTTCTGATGAAGAGATTCAGCAATTCTGCTCATTAAATTACGATGTTCACTTCCCTTTATTTTCTAAAGTATCTGTTGCAGGTGAAGATAAACACCCACTCTATGAAACTTTGACAGCCGCTCAACCAGAACGTGCTGGTGAAGGTCCGTTCCGTGAGCGTTTAGAAGGCTTAGGTATCCCAACTAATCCAGCTCCAGAAGTTTTATGGAACTTTGAAAAATTCTTGATTAATAAAAATGGTGAAGTAGTGGCTCGCTTTGCTCCAGACATAACTGCAGATGATGAAAAAATCGTTAAAGCAGTTGAAGCAGAATTAGCAAAATAACGTTTTAAAAACGTGAAAAAGAGCGTTTTATACGCTCTTTTTTATTATCTGGTCAAAGTGTTGTTTGTTTGCAAAAATACAATCTTTCTCCATATTTTATGCCTATAGTACCTTTTGCTTTATTTGATGTTGTTTGTAGTTATGAAAAAAGTTTTACAGGGTGCATTTCTTCCTTTTGTAATTTTTGCCTCAGGCATGCTTTTACTCGGGTGTGATCAGGCACAAGACCATGCTACTGAACAAGAAAATACTGAAATAACTGAGCAGACATCTGATCAAGCTACTGAAAGACAAGATTCAGATATTGCTCAGAGCAAAAATGAACTTAAAAGCGGTAATATTTTTTATATGGTTCGAGATGCAGCTAATTTACAGCTTAAAGCTGGAGATTATGTTGAACAACTTAAAGATACTCAACTTGATGTTGAACAAGCAATTCAAGATAAAGATCAAAATGAATTAAAAACAACTGTTGCAACTTTAAAACAGCAATTACAAGGTTTAAATCAAGCTCTTCTCACTTTGGATATCAAAAGTCAGGAAATTGAGAATATTCGCCAAAGTTTATTACAGGCCAATCAACAAGCTCTTAGTATGCCGTTATTAAACGGGAAATTAGATCAAATCAATTTTGATAAAATTGAAAAACAGTTGAATACCATTCAAATGGATATGGTTAAACTCGCAGCTATGATTATGGCTGGAGATGAAAAATCAGATTCAAAAACTGACTCTTAATCTAAAAACCATATCATAAAAAAAGCCACCTTACGGTGGCTTTTTTTTGATGAACATTGCACAAATTATAATGCGCGGTTCTTCATCTTACGGATAGTTTCAAGCTGACCTGAAATCTCTGATAGAGATGCCAATGCAGCAGCTGAGTCCAAATCACTCTTTTGGTTCGCAAGCAATTGTTCAGCATTTTTACGCGCTTCTAAAATTGCAGCTTCATCCAAATTGTCTGCACGGATTGCAGTATCTGCAAGAACCGTCACAACATGAGGTTGAACTTCTAAAACACCGCCAGATACATAGACGATTTCTTCTGTACCATTTTCCAACTGAACACGAATCGGGCCCGGTTGAAGCAAGGTTACGAGTGGAGCGTGTCCTGGCAAAATACCAAGCTCACCACCAGCACCTTTCGCGATTAACATCGTTACTGCGCCAGAGTAAATAGACTCTTTAACACTTACGACATCACATTGCATAGTCGCCATGAGATGATCTCCTTAAATTAGAGTTTCTCAGCTTTAGCAATCACTTCGTCAATACCACCAACCATATAGAACGCTTGTTCTGGGATGTGATCGTATTCACCAGCTAATAGACCTTTAAAGCCACGAATCGTTTCTTTAAGCGATACTAATTTACCAGGAGCACCAGTAAACACTTCAGCTACGTGGAATGGTTGAGAGAAGAAACGTTGGATTTTACGCGCACGGTAAACGACCAATTTATCTTCTTCAGCTAACTCATCCATACCCAAGATTGCGATGATGTCTTTAAGCTCTTTATAACGTTGCAAAATGTTCTGTACAGAACGTGCAATTTCATAATGCTCTTGACCAACAACTAATGGGTCTAACTGACGTGAAGTTGAGTCAAGTGGATCGATCGCTGGATAGATACCAGAAGATGCGATATCACGGCTCAATACTACTGTTGCATCTAAGTGAGCAAATGTAGTTGCAGGCGATGGATCTGTTAAGTCATCGGCAGGTACGTATACTGCTTGGATCGATGTGATCGAACCAGATTTAGTAGACGTAATACGCTCCTGAAGAACACCCATTTCTTCTGCAAGTGTAGGTTGGTAACCTACCGCAGATGGCATACGACCTAACAATGCTGATACTTCAGTACCTGCAAGTGTATAACGGTAGATGTTGTCGACGAATAATAATACGTCACGACCTTTACCATTTTCGTCTTTTTGATCACGGAAGTATTCAGCCATAGTCAAACCAGTTAACGCTACGCGTAAACGGTTACCTGGTGGCTCGTTCATCTGACCGTAGACCATTGCTACTTTGTCAAGAACGTTAGAATCTTTCATTTCGTGATAGAAGTCGTTACCTTCACGAGTACGCTCACCAACACCAGCAAACACAGATAAACCTGAGTGAGCTTTCGCGATGTTGTTGATCAACTCCATCATGTTAACGGTTTTACCAACACCAGCACCACCGAATAAACCAACTTTACCACCTTTTGCAAACGGGCAAAGTAAGTCAATTACTTTAATACCAGTTTCTAAAAGGTCAGTAGAAGCAGCTTGTTCAGCATAAGAAGGTGCTTGACGATGAATTGGCAAACGTTCTTCAGTTGCAACTGGACCAGCTTCATCAATTGGGCGGCCCAAAACGTCCATGATACGACCAAGCGTAGCTGGACCTACTGGAACAGAAATCGGTGCATTTGTGCTAGTTACATTAAGGCCACGTTTAAGACCTTCTGTAGAACCCATTGCGATGGTACGAACAACACCATCGCCAAGCTGTTGCTGAACTTCTAATGTAGTTTCAGTACCGTCAACTTGGAGAGCGTCATAGATCTTAGGAACGCTATTGCGCTCAAACTCGACGTCGATAACCGCGCCGATGATCTGAATGATACGACCGCTACTCATTGCTGTCTCCTCAATTCAAACTTAATAATGTTAAACGGCAGCGGCACCGCCAACGATCTCAGAAATTTCCTGAGTAATCGCGGCTTGACGCAGCTTGTTGTAAATGAGTTGTAGGTCTTTAATAAGTTGTCCTGCGTTGTCTGTCGCTGCTTTCATCGCGACCATACGAGCTGACTGCTCACATGCAACGTTTTCAATCACACCTTGATAAACCATAGACTCGATATAGCGAACCAACAAACCATTTAACAATTGTTCTGCTTCTGGTTCGTAGATATAGTCCCAACCATAATTACGGTTGAGATCATCGCCTTCTTCTGCTGGTGCTAAAGGAACAAGTTGTTCTACTTTAGGCTGCTGAGTCATCGCATTAATGAAGCCATTTGATACAAGGTAGATACGATCTAATTCGCCCTTATCAAATGCATCAAGCATAACTTGAACTGAGCCAGTTAACTGTTCCAAACTCGGCGCATCGCCAAGTTGGGTAGTTGCACCAAGCACTTTACCGCCGTAATTCTTAAAAAACGAAACCGCTTTTTGACCAATTAAAGCAAATTCAACTTCAATTGACTGCTGTTGTTGTGCTTTGACATGCTGCACAACTTTCTTGAACAAGTTAATGTTCAAGCCACCTGCCAAACCACGATCTGAAGACACTACGATATAGCCAACGCGCTTAACTGGGCGATCAACCATATAACGGTGTTTGTATTCAGGGTTTGCTTGGACTAAGTGAGCAATTACACGGCGCATATTATCGGCATACGGACGGCCCTGAGCCATGCGCTCTTGCGCACGACGCATTTTAGAAGCAGCTACCATTTGCATCGCGCGAGTAATCTTTTGCGTGCTCTTGATACTAGCTACTTTGGCGCGAATTTCTTTTAAATTTGCCATACGCTTAACCTAGTATTCGAAAGCTCTTTCGAGCTTCCGAAGGTTGATCCGTGAACCAAACTTAACTAAAACTGAACTTAGTAAGTTTGAGTCGCTTTAAAGCTTTCAATACCTGCTTTGATTGCTGCTTCGATGTCTTTGTTGTAATCACCAGTTTCATCGATCTGTTTCATCAACGGAGCATATTCTGAGCGGAAGTAAGAAATTAACGCAGCATCAAAGTCTACGATTTTCTTAACTTCTACGTCAGACATATAGCCTTCGTTAGATGCATAAACAGAAACAGCCTGGTCAGCAATTGAGTAAGGAGCATATTGCTTTTGCTTCATTAACTCAGTTACACGTTGACCATGTTCAAGTTGTTTACGAGTTGCTTCATCAAGGTCAGAAGCGAACTGAGCAAACGCAGCCAATTCACGGTATTGTGCTAAAGCAGTACGGATACCACCAGACAATTTTTTGATGATCTTAGTTTGAGCAGAACCACCAACACGAGATACAGAGATACCCGCGTTCACAGCAGGACGAATACCTGCGTTGAATAATGATGTTTCTAAGAAGATCTGACCGTCAGTAATCGAAATTACGTTCGTTGGTACGAATGCAGATACGTCACCTGCTTGAGTTTCAATAATTGGCAATGCAGTTAAAGAACCAGTTTTACCAGTTACTGCGCCATTAGTGAATTTCTCAACGTAGTCAGCAGATACACGAGAAGCACGTTCAAGAAGACGTGAGTGAAGATAGAATACGTCACCCGGATACGCTTCACGACCTGGTGGACGACGTAAAAGCAATGAAATTTGACGGTAAGCAACTGCTTGCTTAGACAAATCATCATAGATAATAAGAGCGTCTTCACCGCGATCACGGAAGTATTCACCCATTGTACAGCCAGAGTACGGAGCTAAGTACTGCATTGCAGCAGGATCAGCAGCCGCAGCAGCGACAACAGTTGTATACGCCATAGCGCCAGTTTCTTCTAGCTTACGTACAACGTTTGCAATTGTTGATTGTTTTTGACCAATCGCAACGTATACACATTTAATGCCAGAATTTTTCTGAGCGATAATCGCATCGATCGCCATCGCTGTTTTACCAGTTTGACGGTCACCAATAATCAACTCACGCTGACCACGACCCACAGGAATCATGGTATCAACTGATTTATAACCAGTTTGAACAGGTTCGTCTACAGACTGACGCCAAATTACGCCTGGTGCTACTTTTTCAACAGCATCAGTTAATTTTGCATCAATTGGGCCTTTACCATCAATTGGGTTACCCAAAGCGTCGACAACACGGCCAAGAAGTTCCGGACCAACTGGAACTTCAAGTACACGACCTGTACAACGAGCTTTTTGACCTTCTTGAAGGCTTAAGTAGTTACCTAAGACAACGGCACCCACTGAATCCTGTTCTAGGTTCAGTGCCATACCAAATAAGCCGCCGTCAAATTCGATCATTTCACCGTACATTGCATCAGCAAGACCGTGAATGCGCACGATACCGTCGGATACCATAACAATGGTACCTTCGTTTTTAGCGGTCGCGCTGGTGTCCAGATCGCTGATACGCTGTTTAATGAGCGCACTGATCTCGGATGGATTCAGTTGTTGCATTGCGCTATTCCTCAATCTTTTATTAGTTCAGTCTTCATCATTTGCATTATGCAAGAAGACGAGTACGCATTTTTTCAAGCTTGTTAAGCGCAGAATCATCTATCACTTGATCGCCTGCACGAATTACAACACCTGCAATAAGCTCAGGTTTAACTTCAACCGAAACAGTTACAGTACTGTTGAAACGCTTTTCTAAAGCAGATTTCAACAATTGCTCTTGTTCAGCAGTTAATGGGAAAGCCGATTCAATCACGACATCCACATTGTTGTTATTCTGTGATTTAAGCTGTTCATATTCTGCTTCAATTTCAGGTAACAACATTAAACGATCGTTATCTGCAAGAAGTGTCAAAAAGTTAGACACTGCTTGAGATTGACCTTCACCTAAAACTTTAGCAAAAAGCTTCACTTGCTCCACAGGAGTAAGTTCAGGGCGATTTAAATAAGCGGAAAATGCTTCGTCTTGCACCGCAGCACTGAGCACTTGTAACGCATTCGACCAATTGTCTGTTGCACCTTGCTCAGAAGCATAAGCAAATGCTGCTTTGGCATACGGACGTGCCAACGTCAAGAGTTCAGCCATGATTCGCCTCTCTTAAAGTTTAGCAGCCAGCTGAGACAGCATGGCATTATGAGCTTCTGCGTCAACTTGCTGGTTCAGGATTTTTTCTGCGCCAGTTACTGCCAAAGCAGCTACTTGTTGACGTAATTCTTCGCGAGCAGAATTGATATCTTGATCAACAGCTTCTTTAGCCTGTTGACGAATACGCTCACCTTCAGCCGCAGCTTGAGTACGAGCTTCTTCGATCAATTGTGCTGCACGACGGTTCGCTTGTTCGATCAATTGAGCCGCTTGTGCTTTAGCTGCATCAAGTTCTTGCTTTACTTGCGATTGTGCATCGGCAAGATCAGCTTTCGCTTTTTCTGCTGCATTTAAGCCATCAGCAATTTTACGCTGACGCTCACTAATCGCATTGATTAGTGGTGGCCAAACAAACTTCATGCAGAATGCAACGAAGCATGCAAACGCAATCGCTTGACCAATCAATGTGAGGTTGATATTCATTGCAATTCCTCAAATAGTGGATTTAGGAATTAAGATGATTAACCTACAAATGGATTAGCGAAGATGAAGAACAAGCCAATACCAACACCGATCATAGGCACAGCATCAAGAAGACCCGCGATTAAGAACATACGAGTTTGAAGTTGTGGAGCCAATTCTGGTTGACGAGCTACAGCTTCTAGAAAGCGACCACCCAAAAGACCAAAACCAATCGCAGTACCTAAAGCACCGAAAGCGATCAAGATAGCAGATGCAATTGCAACTAGACCTAAAGTGAGTTCCATGAAAAATTCCTCAGAGGTTAGGTTATTACCAAATTAAATTAAAAAAATTCAGCCCAACCATCGTTTGATAGTTAGGCAATACCATTAATGTTTTTCGCTTGCCATGCTCAAGTAAACGATGGTAAGCATCATAAAGATGAATGCCTGCAACGTGATTACAAGAATGTGGAAGATCGCCCAAGGCACAGATAACGCCCATTGAATCCAAAACGGCAATAAAGCAATTAGGATAAAGATCAGCTCACCAGCATACATGTTACCGAATAGTCGGAGAGCTAATGAAATAGGACGAGCAAGGAATGTTACCAATTCCAAAATCAAGTTCACTGGAATAAGCAACGCTTTTGCAACTGGATTACTTGGGTTAAATGGGTTAAGTGCCAACTCGCCAACGAAACCACTAACACCCTTTTCGCGGATGCTGTAGAACAAGATAAGTACAAATACAGATAAAGACATACCTAAGGTAATGTTTGGATCTGTAGATGGAACGATCTTGAAGTAAACGTGGTGAGGGTTCATACCAAATACGTTTGCACCTACAAATGCTGCAACTTGAGGAATCCAGTCAACTGGAATCAAGTCCATTAAGTTCATGAGGAAAATCCACACGAAAATAGTGAGAGCAAGTGGAGCAATTAAACGTGATTTGCCATGAAAGGTGTCACGGACACTTGAGTCAACAAACTCAATGATCATTTCAATTGCAGACTGGAATTTAGTTGGAACACCTGCGTTTGCAGTTTTCGCAACAATCCAGAATAACAAACAGAAAATAACACCAAGGCCAATTGACCAACCCATTGAATCCAAGTGAATTGCAGTGAACCCCATCGAATGAGCGTCTTCAGCAGTCTCAGCCAATTTCCATGTACCGTCAGGCATTTTGCCATAGGTCATATTGGTCAAGTGATGCTTGATATACTCTGTCGAAGTGAGGGCATGTTCTTCAGCAGCCATAAATCACACCTGGTCAATGTCAATTACTAAAAAGAAGGGTTACGAACATCGGCGTACTGTCGATATCTCGCCACCCTCCAAAAAATCTTCAATTCTTCTTGTTTCTACACCCGTTTTTGTTGACGTGACACCCAAAACGGAGCGACCCACGACATTGCCTGAACGAGAATAAAACCAAACAGCAATGCTAACGGTGATAAAGGTTTAACATTACTCAAAATCAAAATAAATCCAACGATCATGATTGCAAATTTGCCTAACATGCCCCTATACATGTTAGACAGCACTTGTTTTGATGCTCTCGCACCTGCTGTTCTGAAGGATTGCCAAGAGAAATAACTCATAGCAAGCCAGCAAACCAGTGCACCAAGTGCCGCACTTAATGCTGCTGTCATGTCTTTTATGCTCCACGCCACGAGGGCGGAAACAGGGATCATACATGCTTGTAAGAAGACCAAAGCTTTTGCTAATCGTCGGTCAATCAAGCGACTAGTTCGGCTCATTATTTATCCACTCACAGCATAAATGCTTGACAAGTTTAGCTGATGATCGCTTTTAATCGCAGGCATTATAGAGTTACACCCCTGAACATGCAATCTTTTCCCGACTTTAGTCGGGGTTTTTCATGACAGGTGGTGCTGACGCTACAGTCAGCCTTTGTTTATTTTTTATCTTACTTTTGCGTACTTAATACACATTTATCTGTTTTTATAGCCAGTTTCTTCCATGCAGTGACGAAATCATCCTCGTTATTCATGCTCTCGTCTACGGGTTGAAAAGTAATGTTACCTAATTTTTGATACTGACTTTTCGTGGTAAAACTTTCCGCCAACAAACACATCTGATCTTTTGGTCGATTATCATTGAGATACTTAATTTGAGCTGCTGTTGGTGCAACATGAGGATCATCTGTCAAAGCGCCTGCAAACTTTAAATTTAAAGAGCGTTCTAAATATTGATAGGCATCATGATATGACCAATATGGCTTACCATTACTCGTACTGTCGTAAGCTTGTGCTGCCTGAAACATCTTGCGAGCAAAGATATTGGCATTATTCCAATATTTAGCCTTGTTTTCAGGATGCTGCTGAGAGCGTAAAGCTGCAATAAAGAAACCGATTCGAACAGCATTGTTTGGTTCTAACCACACATGGGTGTCTACTGTATTAGGTAAAGCCACACCACGTGTACTACGCAGGGGTAAAACAGAAACTATACCACTATCTAATAAGGCAATCGCTTTCTTATTATTACCTAACAATTTATTTAGAGGTGCTTCATGAGCCTTACCCAACCAGATCACTAAAGATGCATCATTAATTGCTTTACGGTGCGCCGGGGTCAACTGTACGTCATGACCCGTCTGACCTTTAAGCAAAAGCTGAGGTTCTTCAACACCCTGAGTGATTTCTTTTGCAATCAGGTAAATCGGGTGTGTAGAAACCACCAAACCCTGACTCCACCCTAACGTACTCAAAAGAGAGAACATACTGAAAACAAAAAAACGGAACATGCTAGACCATCAATTTAAATTAGCTCGAAGCATGTTATAATATAACAAAGTTACAAAAATACCTAAGATTAATCGAATGAAGCATCGCTTCATGCTAATATTCCGTTAAAAATTCGAGGTTATTTCTATGAGTTCCTGCTCGCATGAACATCATGATTCTTTGCATGGGGTGCATGATCACCATAATGTCGCAAACCGTTTAGCTGAAGCAGAAAATTTATGTTCTGCGACTGGCGCACGACTTACGCCTTTGCGCAAAGAAGTTTTGGAACTCATTTTAAATGCGTCGGGCCCAATGGGTGCTTATGACTTGCTCGCACGTATAAAAAGTCAAACTGATCGCCCAGCTGCTCCTCCAACTGTATATAGAACTTTAGATTTTTTATTAGAAAAAGGTTTGATCCATCGCCTAACTTCTATTAACGCCTATATTCCCTGTTGCCATCCTCGCGAAGGTCATCAAGCAGCATTCTTAATTTGCACCGAATGTCACATGGTTAAAGAAGCCTCTTCTCAAGGCTTAACTCACCAGCTTGATCAACTTGCAGCGTCAGATGAGTTCGTGGCTCAACATAGCATTATTGAAATTTCGGGGAAATGCCAACAGTGCCGCACAACTCGCTAGATCCTGTATTAATTCAGCTTGAGCAAGTTTCTGTTCATCGTGATAATCGGGAAATTTTAAAAAAAGTTGATTTTGCTCTACATCAAAATGAAATTGTGTCTTTAATTGGCCCGAATGGTGCTGGTAAATCAACACTTATTAAAGTTCTACTCGGTATTCTCCAACCGAGTAGTGGACGCATTGTTAATTATAAAAAACTCAAAATGGCATATGTGCCACAAAAATTCAATCCTTCACACAGCCTACCTTTACGTGTGCAGGATCTACTTGATTTAGAGAAATGCAGCCCTGCCCTGCGTCAGGAAATTATTCAAGACACCGGTATTTCAAAGTTACAACAATCAAAAGTACAACAACTTTCTGGTGGTGAACGCCAACGCGTATTACTAGCGCGTGCCCTACTTCGCCAACCAGACATTTTAGTTCTCGATGAACCGATGCAAGGCTTAGACATTCAGTCTGAAGCAGAACTTTATGAGTATGTCCGCAGTTTGCCGGAACGATATGGCTGTGCGATCTTAATCGTTTCCCATGACTTACAATGGGTGATGGAAGGAACACACCGTGTCGTGTGTTTAAATAAACATATTTGCTGTAGTGGACTCCCAGAGAATATTCAACAACATCCTGAATATCAGGCTATATTTGGAACTCAACGAGTTTTCTATCAACATCATCATGATCATTGTGCTCACGGTGATGCAGCACACCCCTGCCCTCATAACGACCGTCCACACATCCACCCAGAACCGGAAGCTTAAGCCATGATGGAATGGTTACAATTATTGTTGCCCGCATGGATTATGGGAACCTTGCTGGTGTTTTTAACCGCACCTCTTGGTTGTCTAATGCTGTGGAGACGCATGTCTTTTTTTGCTGACACCATGGCACACGGTACATTACTTGGGGTTGCTATCGCAGGTGCTTTAAGTCTTCCTCTTTGGCTTGGTGTTGCAGGCACTGCTGTTTTACTAGTCGCAATTTTATGGGCCCTACATGACAACCGTTTACCCAATGATGCTCTCTTAGCCTTATGTTCAGCGACATTACTCTGTAGCGGTTTATTGTTTATTCAACATGTTCCAAGTTTAAGACCAGAACTTTTAAGTTATTTATTTGGCGACTTGCTCAGCATTGATTGGCCCGACTTACCCGTTTTCACTTTAATTATTGCAATATCACTCGCAATTCTTTACCGCTTTTGGCAGCCGCAAATACAGTTTGCAATTGATCCAGATATTGCAATTAGTGAAGGGATAAATGCGAACTGGCAACGTCTTATTTTTATGCTTTTATTGGCTTTATTTACTGTCTTGGCTTTGCGTGCTGTAGGTTCTTTGCTTATGGGTGCCTTACTGGTAATACCTGCTTTAAGCGCTCGCCTACTAGCAAACTCACCAAAGCAAATGGTCGTTTGGGCATTTGTGTTAGCTCAAGTTGGGGTTAGTGTGGGATTATGGTCAAGCGCAGCACTTAACATCTCTACAGGCTTAAGTATTGTTTTATGTATGGCGTTAAGTTTCGCTGTTATTTTTATAACTCAAAAGCTAAAAAATCAAACACAGGCGGCCTAAATTAGGACGCCTGATGAACTGTACTTAATAATAAAGCTGCACAACTAAACATCACAGCAAAACCCCGATTCAAATATTTTTGCTGTTTAGGGGAGCGAAGTAATCTTAGAACCTTTGATGCGAGCCCCGTATATCCAGCCATTACAATCAAATCAATCGTAATCATTGTTACAGCCATAATCAGGTACTGTATCCATTGAGGCTTATCCAAATCTAGAAACTGGGGTAAAACTGCTAATAGAAATACAATCGCTTTGGGATTACTAATATTGACCACAAAGCCATTTAGCAATAGCGCAAATACGGATTTATCTCTTTTTTCTTGTTGAATTTCTATATCTTTTACAGGGGCTGTCCACTGTAAATAAGCAAGATATAACAAATAAATCACACCAAACCATTTAACAAACTGAAAAGCCAAGGGTGTCGTTGCAAATAAAACGCCCACACCTGCCGCCACCACCATAATTTGAAGTAGCAAAGCAATTTGCAAACCTATTGCGTTCCAATATCCATGCCTAAAACCATAGTTTAGACCACTCGACATTGAAGCAATTGCTCCCGCACCCGGTGAGACACTAATTACCCAACAGGCCAACATATAAGCGAACCAAACTTGCAGAGACATAGGGAAAAATAGACTATAAAAGTGGAATTATACTGTTTTATAAAGCTATCTTAGTCAGAATTCAAACAATAAAATCAAGAAATAGACTACTAACAGCTCTTCGCATCAGGCACAATAATTCAAGCTCATACTAAATTATAATTGAGGAGATACCTTCCAATGACTGCTCAATCTGTCATTTTACCATTGCCATCAGATCATGCTCGTTTCATTGTTCTTCGTTTAAAAGACTTATCAATTGATGAATTAAAAAAACAAATAGAAGCTTTATTTGAAGCACGTGACCGCCTCATGACTCAGCATTCTGACGCTCAAATTAAAACAGCAGTCGCTTTTGGTCCCGAACTATGGAAACAGCTCTATTCGCAAACTCCTGAAGGATTTAAACAGCTTGAGCCAGAACAAGGTGCATTCAATATGCCAGCCGTGCCAGCAGATTTGCTCATTCACATTGCCAGCATGCGCTCTGATATTTGTTTTGCATTAAGCCAAGCATTTTTTGAAGGTATTAAAGATAAAGTCGAAGTTCTTGATGAGCGTGTTTGCTTCCGCTATTTCGATGGTCGAGATATGACAGGCTTTATAGATGGTACGGAAAATCCTCAGTTCCCTGATGACCGTGCAGAAACAGCTCTTCTACCCGAAGAGGCTGGAGTATTTGCCGATGGCAGTTTTATATTTGCACAGCGCTATGCACACGACTTAGAAAAATGGAAAAAATTGAAAGTTGATGCACAAGAAAATGTTATGGGCCGCACCAAACTTGAATCTATTGAATTAGATGATGACGTAAAACCAGAAAATGCCCATGTTGCCCGTACTGTTGTTGAGGATGATGAAGGCGAAGAAATGGAAATCCTACGTCATAGCCTTCCTTATGGTGACGGTCGAGGCGATCAGGGCTTATTTTTCATTGCCTATACTAAAGACCTCAGCATTATTGATGTCATGTTAAAGCGCATGTTCGGCACAAGTGGAGATGGTATCCATGACCGCTTATTGCACTTCGTGACACCACTTGATGGCGCTTATTACTTTGCACCAAGTGAAGAATTGCTAGAAGAAATTTTAGAAAACTAAAAATAAAAAAGAGGAGCTTCAGCTCCTCTTTTACCTTCTCATTCTTAGAAAGGAATACGCTTATATTTGCGGTATTCAGGTTTCCAGAATGACTGATCAATTTTCTGCTTCAACAAATCATCACTAATCGTTACAGCCACACCATCTGCCATTGCGGCTTTCGCGACTTCAAATGCAATAACTCTAGAGACTTGCTGAATTTCGCCTAAAGGTGGCAATAAATCAGCTTGTGGATCTTTAAGCAGTGGAGAACAATTTGCTAAAGCACTACTTGATGCCATTAACATATTTTCTGTAACACGCTTAGCGCCCGATGCAATCACACCCAAGCCAATACCCGGGAAAATGTACGAGTTATTACACTGCGAAATATTGTAAAGTTTACCGTGATGATTTACAGGAGCAAATGGACTACCTGTTGCAATTAATGCTTTACCTTCAGTCCATTCCACAATATCAGCTGGTACTGCTTCAACACGTGATGTCGGATTAGATAATGGCATGACAATTGGTCGTTCACAATTTGCCGCTAAAGTCTTAATGATTTCTTCTGTGAACAAGCCAGGCTGACCAGAAACACCAATTAACACTGTAGGCTTAGCATTTTTAACAACATCAAGTAGTGAAATGACTTCTTCAATATTGCCCCACTGATCAACCACCTCAGCTTTTTGTGCCAACTTACGTTGGAAATCGAGCAAGTTTGGTTGATTCTCAGTGATCAAACCAAAACGGTCTACCATATAAACGCGAGCACGCGCTTCTGCATCGGTTAGACCTTCTGAAATCATTTGTGCAACAATTTGTTCTGCAATACCACAACCCGCCGAACCTGCGCCTAAGAAAGCAATTTTCTGATCTTTTAATTGCTTGCCCGCTGCACGACTCGCAGCAATCAAGCTACCAACCGATACCGCTGCTGTTCCTTGAATATCATCGTTAAAACAGCAAATTTTATCGCGATATTTATTTAAAAGTGGCATCGCATTTTTTTGTGCAAAATCTTCAAACTGGATTAATGCTTTTGGCCAACGACGCTTCACAGCATCAATCACCATGTCTACAAATGCGTAATATTCATCACCACTAATACGCGGCTGACGCCAACCCATATAGATCGGATCATTTAAGAGCTGCGGGTTATTCGTCCCTACATCAATTGTAATTGGCAATGTATAGGCTGGGCTAATTCCACCACAAGCCGTGTAAAGCGAAAGTTTTCCAATAGGAATACCCATTCCGCCAATACCTTGGTCACCAAGACCTAAGATACGCTCACCATCTGTAATCACGATGACTTTTACATTATTTTTATTTACGTTTTGCAAAATATCATCAATCACATCACGATCTGGATATGAAATAAAAACACCACGATGGCGACGATAAATATCAGAGAAACGCTGACATGCTTCACCTACGGTTGGGGTGTAAATAATCGGCATCATTTCTTCAAGATGATTTTCGATTAAATGATAGAACAAGGTTTCGTTGGTATCTTGGATATTACGCAAATAGATATGTCGATTGATATCATCAGTGAAAGCGCAATACTGCTGATAAGAGCGCTGGCTCTGCTCTTCAATAGTTTCAATAATATGGGGGAGTAAACCGTGTAAGTTAAAGTTACTTCTTTCTTCTTCAGTGAAAGCAGAACCTTTGTTTAGAAGTGGTAACTCTAAAAGTGTAAAACCTGCATATGGGATATAAAGGGGATGTTTACTTGGGTGTCCTGATATCATTGCCTATCTCATTTTCCAGCTTAGAGTAGAGAAAAACACGTTTTGTATGGTCTCTAAAACTCTTTGTGCGTATAAGCTTAAGCCTAATTCGTTCAAAATAGATATTTTAAACCGTGATGTTAAAATTAAAGACTATTTAGTTAAAACATACATAAAAATAAACAATAAATATCAACATCTTAATAATTTTATATTTTTAAAAAATCTTTTCTTATCTTAAATTTTAAAGCCTAAACTATATATTTTAATACTACCAGATATTTCTATAGGAAATAATAGTGATTTTACTACCTAATTTCCTGATCAAAAATCTCCAGAAGGCTTGTATTTGTTTGTTTTTAGAATATTGAAGTAATCCACCCTACAATATTCATTTAAGAAATAATCCCCATTAAGTTGCACAAAAAGAATTACTAGAATATTAAATCCACTCCCCTAACGCATAGGAAATTTGCTATATTTGACGTTTTTCTGCGACATCTATTTTCGATTGATATGAATACGGCAATACAAGCAGCTCTCGACCATGCAGTGCAAAATCTTCAACAAGAAGGCGTGCTTCCTTCCGACTGGAATAACACAAGCAACTTAACGCGCACCAAAGACCGAAGCCATGGCGACTTTGCTTCTAATATTGCCATGATCGGCTCGAAAGCTGCTGGTATGAAACCACGCGATTTAGCTGAGAAAGTTCTAGCTGCATTACCAGAAGTAGCAGATATCAGCAAAGCTGAAATCGCAGGCCCTGGTTTTATTAACTTCTTTTTAAATGCAGATCAGCGCTTTGCTATTCTTGACCAAATTCAAGCACAAAAAGAAATTTTTGGTCGCAGTCAGGCAAATGCAGCGAAAAAGATCCAAGTCGAATTTGTTTCTGCAAACCCAACGTCTAGCCTACATGTAGGTCATGGCCGTGGCGCTGCATATGGTATGACTGTTGCCAAGTTACTTGAAGCAACTGGTGCAAAAGTTGACCGCGAATACTATGTAAATGATGCTGGTCGTCAAATGGATATTTTGGCGACTTCTACTTATCTACGTTATTTAGAATTACTTGGTCAAAACCTTGTATTTCCTAAAAATGCTTACCAAGGCGATTACGTTAAAGAAATAGCACAGACCATTATTGATAAAGATGGCAATGCCCACCTTTGTGAAGTGGCAGCTGTCTATAAAGATGTGCCAGAAGACGTGCAATATGCAGAAGAACTAGATAGCGACGGCAATAAAGTCGTTTTATCTGGCGACAAAGAAAAACATATTGATGGTCTTATTGCCAACTCTCAACAATTACTGGGTGAAGGCTACCGCGTATTCCACCAAGCAGCACTACATGCCATTTTAGATGACATTAAAGATGACCTTGCTGACTTTGGTGTAACATTCAACCAATGGTTTAGTGAAGCATCTCTTAGCGCAAAAATTGACGAAGCTTTAGAAACACTTGATCAACGTGGCTTCCTTTATGAAAAAGATGGCAACATCTGGTTTAAATCGACTGAATTTGGCGATGAAAAAGACCGTGTTGTTAAACGTCGTAATGGCCAAACTACATATTTCGCATCAGACATTGCATACCACTTAAATAAATTACAACGTGGTTATACCGACCTAATCGATATTTGGGGTTCTGACCACCACGGCTATATTTCTCGTGTAAAAGCGGCAATTGATGCGATGGGTTACGACTCTAAAAAATTGACTGTACTTTTAGTTCAGTTCGTAAGTTTATGGCGTGGCGGCGAGATGGTTCAAATGTCATCTCGTTCAGGCCAGTTCGTGACTTTACGTGACTTACGCAAAGAAGTAGGTAATGACGCCGCTCGTTTCTACTACGTGATGCGTAAGAGTGAACAACACATTGACTTTGACCTTGACCTTGCTGTTTCACAAAGTAAAGACAATGCTGTGTACTACATCCAATATGCACATGCACGTATTTGCCGAATGTTAGAAAAAGCGCTCAGCACAGGCTTACAATTCGATGTAAATGCTGCACGTACACATGCTACTCGCCTCTCTCTTGATGCTGAAACTGAGATTCTTGCTAAATTAGCAGCTTATCCAGATGCAGTGTTGCGAGCTGCAAATGCATATGAACCACATCAGGTCGGTAACTATCTAAAAGAGTTAGCTGCCTTGTTCCACGCTTGGTACAATGAACATAAAGTATTAAGCGATGATGCCGAGCTTACACAAGCACGTTTATTACTTTCAATCAATGTACAACAAGTGTTGCGCAATGGTTTAGAATTACTTGGTGTATCTGCACCAGAATCTATGTAAAAAATTATATTGCATGGCAGTAAAATAAAGGCCATGCAACATATAGTAAGTAGTGGTTTGTAGAGTTAAAATAGCTGATACGAACCACTGTTTCGGCATCGTAATACGAGAATCAAACTCGAATTAAAACAATCAAAATACAGAGGAATAATCCACGTGTTTGGCAAAACGCAACGCGGTGTATCTGAAAGACCTAATAAGCCTAAAAAGCCCCTAATTCCCAAGTGGTTAGGGACACTTGTCGCTATTTTGGCGGTCTTATGTATCGCTGTAATGCTTATGCTTTGGAAACCTTGGCAACCTGTTCCTGCAAAAAATCAGATTACTTCTGAACACTATCAAGAAGAAGACACAAATAAAGACTATCGTTTCTACGATCTATTACCCCAACAGCAAGTCACTCCTATTCCGGAACAAGCGATTCCTGAAAGTAAAAACCAAGGTACAGCCATGATTGTTGAGGCACCCAGTGCAGCTCAGCCAGCGGCTTCAGAAAGTGCAGGAATTGATACGAATCCATCAGCCACCACGCCTCAGCAACCTACTTATATTTTACAAGTTCGCAGCTATAACGACCCTGATCAGGCCGATGCTCGCCGTGCAGAAATCATTTTAAATGGCTTATCTGCCGATGTAGTCAAAAGTACTGAAAATGGTCAAATATGGTACCGTGTTATTTCGGGTCCTTATGACTCCCAAGATGCTGCATTGGCCGCTCAACAGTCCTTACAACACAGCGGCATTGACTCTATCGTGATCAAACGCAAGTAAACTACAAATAGAAAAGGAACAAGTAATTGTTCCTTTTTTTTAAATATCAGCACAGTTCCTTTCGTTAGAACCCACTCCCTTTTGTTTCGCTTTCTGAAATGCGGGTCTTTGCTGAATACGATGTAAAAAAGCCTGAATATTAGGGTATTTCCCTTGCAAACGTGATTGCAAAGCTTCCAGTGGGAAACTCATCTGAATATCAGCAAATGAAAAATCACCTGCGAAATATTCATGCTCTGCCAAATAGTTTTCTAAAAAACTAATATGATCTTTCATACGTGGGCGAACAAAATTTGCCTTCACCCCTTCCGTGATTCTTTTTGCTACTGGTTGAATTAACCATGGCACATGCTTATTTACACTATTCATGACCAAAGTCATGACTAATAGTGGCATAAGTGAACCTTCAGCATAGTGCATCCAGTAAATATATTGCTGTAAATCTCGGGGTTGTGCAGGTTTAAATTGATGTTTCTGATCATAGCGTTGTTGTAGATATTCCAAAATCACAGCAGATTCAGCAATGACTTGCTCATCATCAGTCAAAATTGGAGCTTTACCTAAAGGATGAATACATTTCAATGTTTCTGGAGCGGAATAGTTAGGTAAGCGTTGATAATAATGAATATCATAATCTAAGCTTAATTCTTCTAAAGCCCATAAAATTCGAAACGATCGCGAACATTCCAGGTGGTGTAAACTAATCATGTTATTGCCTGCTTTTATTTTTCTTTTTACATAAAAAACAGCATGTGAACATGCTGTTTTATTCCATTTGTGGGATGGATATAAAATCATCCACCTCAACAAAATAGCATTTTTAAACTGTAACAAGCACAGTATGAATGTCTAAACTACGTAACAAAGTTTTAGTGACTGGCGTTTTACTACATACCGTTAAGATTTTTTGCTGAAGTTCTTCACCTGGTAAGTCTTTAAAAACAATACGACGTTCTATATGTTCTTCATGCTCTCTATTGGTATGAAAATCAATTTCAACCGAGAACTCACCAAAATCATAACCTTTATGCTTCGCATACATTCTTAAAGTAATGAGCGTACACGCGGCTAAACTTCCAGTAAGTAAATCATAAGGTGCTGGGCCTTGATCTTGTCCTTCAAGCTTTTCAGGTTCATCACAAAAATATTGATGGCGACCACTGGTGATTTCGCCCTTCCATTGCTCAGCAAGAGGCTTTGCTTTACTACTTGCGATTACGGCTGTCATTTTGATGCTCTCATTTGATCTGGAAGAACAGGGGCTTCTAAACGTGCACCCACATAATCTGGAATTTCACCAAAACGCGCATCATGGTTAATCCATTGCTCACGCGCTTCTTTTAAATCATCCATTGTACGGGCAACAAAATTCCACCAGAGTAAAATTGGCGTTTCAAAAGGTTCACCGCCAATCAAAAGAATACGATTGCCTTTTTTTACTTCAATCTCAATTTCACTCAGACCAGTATCTAATACAACCATGTTGTCAGCAGTTAACTCATGACCATTCACATGGGCACTACCCTCTAATGCCATAAAACCATATTCATAATTAGGATTTAATGGAATACGAGTTTTTGTATCTTCGGTAGCAATTAAGTCGACACCAACTAACGGCGTATGTACCGCTACTGGAGAAGTAGTTGCCAAATATTCACCCACAAGAACAGTAAATTCTAGACCATCTTTTTCAACAACAGGTAACTCTGGGTAATGTTCAAATTTCGGATCCATATTGCGCTTTTGATCTGGTAAAGCAATCCACAGCTGGGCAGCATGCATTTGAGTTTCTGTATCAGGTGCAACTTCTGTATGCGAAATGCCATGACCTGCTGTCATTAAGTTAACTTGCTTAGGACGGATCAGTTGTTTTGAACCTAAACTATCGGTATGCATCATGGTCCCTTCAATCATCCAAGTGAAGGTTTGCAAACCAATATGAGGATGAGGGCCAACATCTAAACCATCACCCGCTGGAAAAGACACTGGACCTGCATGGTCTAGAAAACACCACGCACCAATCATCCGTTTTTGTCGGCTAGGTAAAGCCCGCTTAATGACCGTCCCCTGTCCAATTTCAGCAGAGCGAATTGGAAACTCCTGAATAAACTGATTGGCAAATTTCTCGCAATCCTTTGAATCAGAAATATCGTAATCATTATTATTGCTCATGATATTACTCTCTTTTACCTATGCTTTTGCAATGAGTTGTTTTACTGATCTTAACAATACACTCATTATTCAATATAGTCTTTTAGTAATACACAGGGTGTTATGAATGAGACAATAATTTTTAAATTATAGAAAAATCAAGGCTAAATGAAAAATGCTTAAGCAGATTGATCTTTAACAAGCTGTTTTAGATTTTTCATGAATTGCCCAAACTGTGGGAAAAATTCTTGAAACAGAGGGTGGTCTCGATTTTCTAACATGACTTCACTAAAAAGTTTTAGTCCAACTCCAAAAGGTTTTGTGGTTTCATTATCAAAAAAATCTGCTTTTTTTAAGCGCTCTACAATTTCAAAAATATCGTCATGATTCCCCGTATAGAACTCAAGACGTTCGGTATACGTAGAGGCTTCTCCCTTTGCATTTTTTAAGTGTTGTACAGTTACATGATATTGATGTTGTTTCATAGATAAATTCTCTATTAAAAATTTAATGACTTTGGATGATTTCGATCTGTTTAAGATCGATTTGAAATTGTGTAAATACTGACTGTAAAGATGCTAAAAACTCCTCTTGCTTAGCAGCTGTTAGATCTGTACAGCGAATTTGCAATAATTGATTAGTCTCGACTGCTGGTAAGTTAAATTTAGCTTCATCTCGTTGTGGCTGACGAGTTGAAATTAAACCCGCTCCCGCTAAGTCGTTCACTACCCGATAAACTGTGGCTAAACTTAATTTCTGTTTTTGGGTATATAACTTTTGGTAAATCTGTTTAACAGTTAGATCTTCTGCTTGCTGTTGAATTAAAGACAAAACAGCAAGTCTTGGATGAGTGACTTTTAGGCCCGTTTCTTTGATTTTATGCTGTAGCTCTAACATTTCTATTTCCAAATTATAATCGCCCAATCGCAACCGCAGCCTGATCAATTTTTTCGGCAATTTGATAAATCTGCTCTTGCTGTAGACTCGCCGAGTTCAACTTCAAACGTAAGGCTGTTTTTAGGTTTTCCATCGCACGGTGAATTTCAATTAATTCATCATTACTGTGAATTTCACGTCTAATTCGTAATTTTTCTAATAGCTCGGTCAGCTTGTCTTGTTGTTCGGCTAAGTAAGCCTCTCCATCTTCTGTGATTTGATATTGTTTACGCTCTACGTCTAGCAAATTAATCAAATTCATTTCTTCGAGGCTGGTTAATGTCGGATAAATTGTTCCTGCACTCGGCGTATAGCCATCACCCACCAAATCACTTATTTCTTTAATAATTTCATAGCCATGCTTTGGGCTTTGCTGAATAAGATGAAGTACTAAAAGTTTCATTCTGCCCGCTTCAAAAAGTCTCCCTCGTCGCCCTGAACGATGATGGCCGCGATGATGCTCACTGTGTTCAATATGATGATGTTCTGATTGTTGTTTCATCTTTTAAAATCCAAAA
>NZ_JRVL01000099.1:0-22285 GCF_054823985.1 Acinetobacter sp. GN11
GCTGGTGTTGTTGCGAAAGTAACTGCATAATCACTTTCAGTGAAAAAAAGCGCTCTTTTTAGAGCGCTTTTTTTATATTTAATTGTCTAACAATCACTATAAAAGCTGGCCTTAACTGATATTTCAATGTCCTTATTTACACTTAATCCTTTTTATTAAATTTGTATGATAAGAATCAAGAAAACGAACAATAAAGTTTGAGTAACTTGGGTTACTTATTAAGGAGCTTTGGGTATGAATGCTAAAGTGAATATTACTAATCGTGCAGGGGCGAGCTTTCCTGTACGTCGTATGAACTTTGACTTTAATGATGTACCAGAATATTGGATGAATGGTTCTGCTGGACTAACACACTTTATGACAGCATTGTCGGCGTTGTTTCCGGCAGGTGAAAAATTCTTCATAGATAGCGTACGGGCTGTACGTTATCACCCATCTATTAAAGATGATGAAGTATTGCAAAAAGAGATTAGTGCCTTCATTGGGCAAGAAGCAATGCATACTCAAGAGCATGTAAATTTTAATGCCGCTGCTCAAAAGTTTGGTCACGATGTAGACGCGTTAGAGAAGTTTACGGATACGGCCATTCAAACAGCAATTAAAACTTTTGTAAAAATTGTCAAACCTTTTGGTATGACCAAAGACATGGTTGATCTAACGGCTACAACAGCACTTGAACATTTTACCGCTACGATTGCTTCACAGTTATTAATTAATAAGCATATTCAAGAGTTGATGACAGACGAAACCATGTCAACTATGTGGTATTGGCATGCTATCGAAGAAAATGAGCATAAAGCCGTAGCTTTTGACGTGTATGAAGGTGTGTTTGGTAAGGGCGTAAAAGCTTATGCATTACGTACAAGTTCACTAGTATTTGCAATGACTTTGATTTTCTTGATTCAGTCTTCTTTTGTGCTTCGTCTATTAAAGCAAGACAACAAGTTAAATCTAGATGAGCTATCGGTGATTTATAAATACGCATATAGCCCATCGAAAGGTATCATTACTGGTATGGCTAAAGAAATGCTGGCTTACTTTAAGCCTGGTTTTCATCCAAATGATTTAGATACAGTGGGTCTATTGAAAACATGGAAAGCAAAATTAGGTTTGTAAGTTAAATCTATGTTGATTTGAAAGGGCTCATGAGTAGCCCTTTTTTGTTTTAAGTATTATTTGCTAACTATAAATATAAGTAAGTCTATGCACCTTTATGGGGTGATTAATGACCTCATCTGATATTTCTCTGTCCTCATCTGCACTTAATTGGCACATTGAAAGACGTATGATTATAAATATTAAGAAAATAAATAAAGTTATATGTGAATTAGCTATTCACTTAAAAGGAGTCTGAGATGAATGCTAAAGTAAATATTTCAAATCGTGCTGGTGCTAGTTTTCCTGTGCGTCGTATGGACTTTGAGTTTGCTCAGGTCCCGCGCTATTGGGCGAATTATGATGCAGGATTAACTCATTTTATGACCGCATTATCGGCTCTTTTCCCAGAGGGTGAGCAGTTCTTTGTAAATAGCACTCGTGCTGTTCGAAATGATCCAAAGCTTGCAGATCCAGATCTTCAAAAAGAAATAAGTGCTTTTATTGGTCAAGAAGCAATGCATTCGAAAGAGCATTTAGCATTTAATGCCTCTGCTCAGGCTTATGGATATGATGTGCGTCATATGGAAAAGCAAACAGGAAAAGTCATTAATATGGGTACAGCTGTTGTAACCAAATTAATGAAACCTTTTGGCTACACTAAAGAAATGATTGATTTGACTGGAACGTGTGCTCTAGAACATTTTACGTCTACGATTGCAGCTGAACTTTTACAGAATCCTGAAATCCAAGCAATGTTCCAAGATGACACGATGTATCATTTATGGATGTGGCACGCAGTTGAAGAAAATGAACATAAAGCTGTGGCATTTGATGTGTACACAAGTATGTATGGGCAAGGTCCGAAAGCCTATTTCATGCGTTCAACAGCTTTAATCATTGCAATGGCATTAATTTTTGCAACTCAGACACATTTCACTGCTAAGTTATTAAAAACCGATGGAAAATTAACATGGAAAGATACTAAGTACATGCTTAAGTTCATGTATGGTCGTAAAGGTTTTATGACCCGTCAAATTCCAGAGTTACTTGATTTCTTAAGACCAAAATTTCATCCAAATGATTCTGACACTACAGCATTGCTGGCAACTTGGCGTGAAAAATTAGGTCTCTAAAAAAAGAGGGTAAAAAGGGCAATTTAATTGTCCTTTTTTTTACTCGTTTTTTCTTGTGAAGTTTTTATAATACGCATTACTTTAGAACTTTGATTATGCTGGAACCCATGATTCGTATTATGCAAAACACTGATGTAGATATTGTGGTACAAATCGAAAAATCAGTGCAAACACATCCATGGTCAAGACAGCAATTTGTAGAATCTTTGAATTCTTATCAATGTACCGTCATTGAGTCACAAAATAGAGTGGTTGGCTTTTGTATTTTACAACCAGTGTTAGATGAAGCAAATTTATTGCTCATGGCAGTTGATCCTAAAATGCAAGGTCAGGGCTTAGGATATGAATTGTTAAATGCATCAATTGATCAGTTAAAAAATCAGCCAGTACAAATATTTTTAGAAGTTCGTGAAAGTAATAAAGCCGCTATCGGTTTATATGAAAAAACAGGTTTTCACCAAATCGACCTCCGTCGCAATTATTATCCTACCTCAGAAGGAGGGCGGGAACATGCAGTCATTATGGTAAAAACCTGTACCGATGATTTTGCTTCTCTATTCTAAATTTCGATCTGGTTGCTTTTCATAAGAAGGCAAGATCAAAATTATTTAATAATTAAATTGTTCCATTCAGAAGGTAATGTTGTCATAAGCGATGTACCTAACTGTTGAATTTCGTCTGGTGATAAGGATCTGTTTAAACGGCGCCATTGCCCATCAAGTAAAAGTTCTAAAGGGGTGTATTGCGATTTATAATTCATTTTGGCTGAGTGCGGCACCCAGTAGCCTAAATAAAGATATTCTAAACCAAGCGATTTAACATATTCGATTTGGTTGAGAATAGAGTACACACCAAGTGATCTACGATGTTCATCTGGATCAAAGAAAGTATAGACCGCAGATAGTCCATCATCCATAAGATCGCAAGTAGATACACTGATTAAACGGTTATCTTTCCAGAGCTCAAGGAAAAAGCTATCTGTACAACTATGTACTAAAAACTTTTCAAACTGATCTAAGCTGGGTGGAAACATGTCACCATCAGCATGGCGTTCATTAATATAGCGTTCATATAAATCATAATGAATTTGTGCTGCTTGCTGAGTCGGCAAAATAGTCATGGTTAGATCTTGATTTCGTTTCCACGCTTTTTTTTGCATGCCGTTCATTTGGAATTCGGCAACTGGAACACGACAAGACAAACATTGTCTGCATAAGTGGCATTCAGGGCGATAAACGAAGTCACCGCTACGACGAAATCCTAAACGGGAAAGTTCTGAAAGAGTGACCACATCAATCCGATGAATAGGGTCTAAAAACACCATGCGCGCCGATTTATTTTCTAGGTAGCTGCAATCATGAGGTGGAGTAATGTAATACTGCAGATCATTTAAAAGGGACTTCGGGTGATATGATTTCATGATTGGTCCCTCCTGTTATCATTCCATTAATTTTGCATCTAATGCTATTGTTTTACTTGAAAATACACGTTCTTGATACTTTTTCCAATTGATAGAGGGGTGAATAATTACATCTTGTAACGATTTTAAGTAGTCTTGACGAGAAAGTGTACAAGCTCCTAAGCTAATTAAGTGACTATTTACAAGTTGACAGTCTACCCAAGGGAGCTGATTTTCTTGTCCAATCAGCATTAATGTATAAAAAGCCATTTTTGAAACATCTGTCTCATTACTAAACATTGACTCGCCGAAGCATCCTTTACCAATCGTAATGCCGTATAAACCTCCTACAAGTTTGTCTTGCTCCCAAACTTCCACGCTATAACCATAGCCAGCATTAAACATTTCACAGTAGCCCTGAATAATATCTTCGCTAATCCAAGTTTCGTCTGCATAACTTCTTGGTAGAGAACATGAGCGAATAACTTCTTCAAAGGCATGATTTACCGTAATTGCATAGTCATATTTTTTCATGTTTCTAAGCAGTGACTTGCTTGGCTTGTAATTTTGAGGATAGATCACACAACGAGGCTCTGGGCTCCACCAACAAATGGGTTCATCTTCATTGAACCAAGGAAATAATCCATGTGTGTATGCTTCATATAGGGTAGAAGGGGAGAGATCAGCTCCAATACAAATTAAACCATGACCGTCTGGATCGGACTCAATGGGGTCAGGGAAAATGAATTGAGAGAGTGGAAGTTTCTGCATAGAAAATAAAATAAAATGGAATAATTCAAAATTAACGTAACTGAGCTTCATTGACAATTTTTATTGTTCATCTTTAGCATGAATGAATACATGGAAAAGGTTGGCGTAATGCTAAAAATTATTGCAGAAGATTTTATTGATATTAAAAAAATTGATTTTGTTTTACCCCTTTATCAGGAACTCATTGAAAAAACGAGATGTGAAGAAGGATGTGTTGCGTATGATTTATATCATGATATAAAAAATTTAGGACATTTTATTTTTATTGAGGAATGGGTAGATCGAGCTGCTTTAGATCGACATGTTCAGTCTGAGCACTTTCAACGGTTAGTTCCTCAGATTGACCAATACCAGACGAGGTCAGGACGTTTTACACATTTAGACCATTTTGAAAATATGAAGAGATGAACATCATAAAAAAAGACACCCAATCTTTTATTGGATGTCTTTTGCATCGATTGAATTAACCGAGATTATCTAGATATTTTTCAGCATCTAGAGCAGCCATACAGCCTGACCCAGCAGAAGTAATGGCTTGACGATAGATACTGTCAGCGACATCACCAGCAGCAAAAACACCAGCTACAGAAGTCGCTGTTGCATTACCAGAAGTACCGCTTTGTACTTGAATATAGCCATCACGTAAGTTTAATTGACCATCAAACATTCCAGTATTTGGTTTGTGGCCAATTGCAACGAATAGACCATGAACCTCTACGTCTTGCTTAGTATCGTCTTGAGTTGACTTCAGGCGAACACTTGTTACGCCAGTATTGTCACCCAATACTTCTTCAACTTCATGATTCCAGATAATGCTGATTTTGCCTTCTTTTTCTTTGGCAAATAAATGATCTTGCAAAATCTTTTCAGAACGTAAGCTATCACGGCGATGTACTAAGGTTACATGTGCAGCAATATTGGATAAATAAAGCGCTTCTTCAACAGCGGTGTTACCACCACCTACAACCATTACTTTTTGGTTTTTATAGAAGAAACCGTCACATGTTGCACATGCGCTTACGCCTTGTCCCATAAATTTTTGTTCAGATTCTAGGCCAAGGTATTGAGCTGTAGCACCAGTTGCAATAATCAAAGCATCACATGTGTACTCTTCCATATCACCTTTAAGAACAAAAGGACGTACATTTAAGTCCACTTCGTTAATATGGTCATAGACGAGTTCTGTACCAAAGCGTTCAGCATGTGCTTGCATACGATCCATTAATGCAGGACCTGTTAAACCTTCAGGATCGCCCGGCCAGTTGTCAACTTCGGTTGTTGTTGTAAGTTGCCCACCTAGTTGTAAACCTGCAATCAAAGTAGGTTTAAGGTTTGCACGCGCTGCATAGACAGCTGCACTATAGCCCGCAGGACCAGAACCGAGAATAACTAACCGAGAATGACGAACACTCATTGAGGGTATCCTTATTTATTTCGAGAATTTTGAAAATTATACGTGAATTTGCCGATCAATAGCGTTAAATCAATGTGGATAATATTGATCAGGCCAATCGAATTAAGTTATATAACAATGTAGAAGTGCCTCATGTTAACAACAACTGTAAAGAATCATGCACCTTTTTTGTAAGAACAGGTGCATAATATAAAGTTCATTCGTTGAAGATCTAAAATGTAGTTCTTCACATCTCTAAACCAATAATTAAATGGGTTACAGGACAGTATATGACTGCGGTGTCGAGTGTTTATGCACAGCGCTTATTGATGACATTATTCTTGGTTTCTTTTGGCATTTATATGTTTCTGGCGACAGTAACATATACACCATTTGACCCGGGCTGGATGCATATTTCCAGTGATACTCAGCAAGTATCCAATGCGAGTGGTATTGCTGGCGCATGGATTGCAGATTTGCTGTTTGGTTTTTTAGGATGGGCAAGTTTGCTTATTCCAATTTTCCTTTTTATTGAAGCAATTCAGGTGTGGTGGCCACGTAGTTTTTTAAACCGCCCATTTCGTTATGCTGCACAATTCTTTTTAATTTTGGTTGTGTCTAGCCTGCTTTATTTACACTGGAATCTACCAGCAGATACTTTAGATAATGCGGCTGGGGGAATTATTGGTTACGAGTTAGGTCAGAGCCTATCTCAATTGCTAACAATTTACGGCGCGACTTTATTTTTACTGGCTTTCGGAGTGGTCTTGTTTACTCTTGCATTTGGGGTGCAGTGGAGCAAAACATGGGTTACGCTCAAAGCGACACCAAGTTATTTACAAGATTTATTTTATAAAAATGTATCACCGAACGAATCGGATTATGATTTAACGACTCAGCCTGCTAACAAAGCAACGGCAGTTAAAGTTGCAGAAAATGCAGAGACAAATGCTTCAAGTGAGAAAGTGGCTTCAGTTCAATCTGAAAGTACTCAATCACAACCAGCAGCAACACGACATGATGCGGTTGCTGAGCGCCTATTTGCAGATATGCTAGCCAAAGAGCAAAGCCGACCTGAGCCTGTAGCAGATACGCCAGTTGCAAATACTCAAAATTTTGAGCATACGCTTGAGCAAGCCCATAAACTTGAAAAAGATAGTCAACGTTTAGTGGCTACCGGTGAAGTATGGCGTGCCTTACAACGTGATGATGCGAGTCATAAGCAAGAAATTGATGCACTTTTAAGAGCAGCTGACGATTCAACAGAACAAGCTCCTGCTCATGAGCAATTTCAGCAAACTATTTCTCAAGTTCACCAAACTCAGCCTACAGCTAAACAAGATTTACATGGTCTTGACTGGAATGATGATGAGATTTTTGATGAATTGCTTGCTGCGGTTCCAAACAGTAAAACTGCAACAGATGTGCATACACCATTTGTTCAAGATCAGCATGTAGTCGCAGAACCTCCTTCGCAATCCGTGAATATTGCGAAAGAAACTTCTTCACCTTTATCAAATGTAAATCAGTCACCTAAAAATTTAGCAAATGAACAAGTTTTTGAAGACTTTGATGATTTATTAATAGATGAAGATATTGCGCCAGCAGAACCTGTCAGAGCAAGTAGTTATGCTCAGTCTTCAGCATTTGTAAAAGCTCCTATTCAAACGACTATTCAGGCCGATAAACTTTCAAAAGAAGAGTTTATTGAGGCGTGGCAGGAAACTGCTGGGAAACCTCAGGAAAATCCTGATATTGATGAAGACGATTTCGATTTCGATTTAGATGCACCATTAACAGATGCAGCTGGTCGACCAATGTCTCGTGCAATGCAAGTTGCCAAGAAGCGTTTAGATTTACCAACATTACCTGGCCTTGAGCTGCTCGATAATGTTGATCCAAATAAGAAAGTTAACTTCACTGAAGAGCAGCTTTCGCGTTTATCTGAATTACTTGAAATTAAGCTACAAGAATTTAATGTTAAAGCTCAAGTGGTTGAAGCTCAACCAGGGCCAGTAGTCACCCGTTTCGAGTTAGATTTGGCACCGGGTGTTAAAGCATCTAAGGTAACGAATATCTCGCGTGACTTAGCGCGTTCAATGTCGATGGCTTCTGTGCGTGTGGTAGAGGTTATTCCGGGTAAACCATATATTGGTATTGAAGTGCCAAACAGTGCCCGTGAAATGGTACGTTTGATTGAGCTATTGGAAACGCCAACATATCGCGATCCAAGTGCATTAATCAGTATGGCAATGGGTAAAGATATTTCAGGTAATCCAGTATTAACTGATTTAGCGAAAGCACCGCACATGTTGGTTGCTGGTACAACAGGTTCTGGTAAATCCGTTGCGGTAAACTCGATGATTTTATCGATGTTGCTTAAATATACACCTGACCAGTTGCGTTTGATTTTAATCGATCCAAAACAGCTTGAACTTGCAAACTATAATGATATTCCGCATTTGTTAACTCCAGTCGTTACTGACATGAAAGATGCAGTAAGCGCATTAAACTGGTGTGTGAATGAAATGGAACGTCGTTATAAGCTTATGTCGTTCTTAAAAATTCGTAAATTAAGTGACTACAACCGTAAAGTTGAAGAAGCAATTGCGAATGGGGAAGATTTAATTGACCCAACTTGGAAGCCAAGTGACTCTGCAACACAAGAACGTGCACCTCGTCTAACACCGTTACCATCTATTGTGATTGTGGCAGATGAGTTTGCCGATATGATTATGCAGGTCGGTAAAAAAGCAGAGGAAATGATTACGCGTTTAGCGCAAAAATCTCGTGCTGCGGGTATCCATTTATTACTTGCAACTCAACGTCCTTCCGTTGATGTCATTACCGGTTTGATTAAAGCCAATATTCCAACGCGTGTAGCTTTACGCGTAAATAGTAAAATTGACTCGCGTACTATTTTGGATGCAGGCGGTGCAGAAGACTTATTAGGTCATGGTGACATGCTGTTCTTAGGCCCTGGTAAAATCGAACCTGAGCGTGTGCATGGTGCATTCATTAGTGATGATGAAGTAAACCGCATTTGTGATGCTTGGCGTGAACGTGGTGAACCAGATTATGTCGACGAAATCTTGACACCATTTGACGAAGAACCGACTTCACGTGGTTTTGAAGACGGTGAGGGTGGTTCTGACCGTGATGCACTTTATGATCAATGCGTGTCATTTGTTTTAGAAACTCGCAAGGCTTCTACATCATCATTACAGCGCAAATTTAGTCTTGGTTATAACCGTGCTGCCCGTATCATTGATCAAATGGAAGAGAATGGTATTGTGAGCGCAATGGGACCTAACGGTAAGCGGGATATTTTGGTTTAATAGTTCAATCCTATAAAAAAAGCCTCTCTTGAGGCTTTTTTTATAATTCAAATAAAGCGAATCTATTTATAAAATGACTTAAATATTTTAACGTATAGTAAAAAATGTTAATGTATTTTTCCTAAATAAATAACAATGAATTAAATCTGGAGGAAAACATGTTACTCGCTCTGATTACTTTAGCTTTTATCCATTTTTGTGCACTTATTACTCCAGGACCTGATTTTTTTCTTGTATCTCAAACAGCAATTAGTCGATCACGTAAAGACGCTATGTTAGTGGTTGCAGGTATAACAGCAGGTGTTATGTTCTGGGCTTGTTTAGCACTCATGGGATTAAATCTAATTTTTGAGAAAATGGCTTGGTTAAAGCAAGGTTTGCTTATTGCCGGGGGATTATATTTGTGTTGGTTAGGCTATCAGATGTTACGGTCGGCTTTTTCAAAAAATCAGCAAGAAGACAATGTTGCTGTAGAGCTACCAAAAGCACCTTACTTATTTTTTATTAAAGGACTGATAACCAATCTATCAAATCCTAAAGCTGTTATTTATTTTGGTAGTGTTTTCTCTTTATTTTTAGCCAACCCTCAACTTGATCAGGTCCATTGGCTACTCTTTATTATTGTTACAGTTGAAACGATTTTATGGTTCTGCTTTGTGACTTTTATTTTTTCATTACCGAGCTTTAGAGCAGCGTATCGTAATTTTTCAAAATGGATTGATGGTATTTCAGGTGGTATTTTTACTGTGTTTGGTATTTTCCTGATTGGCAATCGATAAGTCTAGATAAGAAAAAAGCCTCTTGAAGAGGCTTTTTATTTTTAAGCAAACTTTGCTAGAACTTCTAAAAATGGTGCCGATTGACGCGGAAATTTAGCAATCACATCATGGATGCGTTGGCCTTCAGGGTCTTTGGCATTAATATCGCGTCCGTCCGCAATAAATTGAGTCAAAAGACGTTCATAGTCTGTTGGACGCATATGTTTGAATGCATGGTAGAGCACATGAAAATCTGCGTTCACACCCGCTGGCGGAAGTTGGTTGAGGTAGGCAAAAACACGCTCATCGGACCATTCTTCATTGAAAGTTGCTGGCTGTGATAATGCCATGACAATCTCCTCAGTTTTAAAAAAGGCAAAATAACTTGCGTTATTTTGCCTTGATTCTGTTTTATTGAATAGTCAGAAATAGAATTATCGTTCTTCAGGTAAATTGATATTCATTTCTAACATTTCGATATTAGCTTCAGAACGAACTTGCATTTGGATATGCTGTTCGCCTACACCGCTGACATAACGACTGACCACCTGCATGATTTCTTTCTTCATTTGATCAATCTTGTCTTGGCTTAAACGGCGGCCTAAACCTTGTTCAGAAGCAACAATAACTTTCAAACGATCTTTTGCAGTTTGAGCACTTGATGGCTTTTCGTCACTGCTAAATAATTTACTCCAGAATCCTGCCATAACTACGCTCCAAATAGTCGTGCTAACCAGCCTTTAGGTTGAGCTGTGATGTGTCGATAAGGACGGTCTTCGCCAAGAAAGCGAGCAACCAAATCATCATAACCCTGACCAGCTTTAGTTTCTGAATACAGAATTACTGGCTTACCTTCGTTTGATGCTTGCAATACACTTGGACATTCTGGAATAACACCTAATGTCGGTACGCGTAAAATATCTTTAGAAATATCATCAATGGTCAGCATTTCCTGACGGTCTGCACGTTCAGGGTTGAAGCGTGTAATACATAAATGTTTACGTATACGTCCTTCGTTTTGTTCAACCTTTTTTGTTTTACTATCTAACATACCAATAATGCGGTCAGAGTCACGTACTGAAGAGATTTCAGGGTTTGTTACAATGATTGCTTCATCTGCATGATACATGGCTAAAATTGCACCACGCTCAATACCCGCAGGTGAGTCACAAATAACATAATCAAACTCTTGAGATAGCTCATCAATAACACGAGCAACACCTTCGTCGCTCAACGCATCTTTATCACGTGTTTGTGAAGCCGGTAAAATATAAAGGTTTTCGATATCTTTATCGCGAATAAGGGCTTGTTGCAGACGTGCTTCGTTGTTAATAACATTGACAAAATCATAAACAACACGACGCTCACAACCCATAATCAAATCAAGGTTACGTAAGCCTACATCAAAATCAATCACAACAGTTTTATGACCACGAAGGGCTAAACCTGTTGCAAAAGATGCGCTCGTTGTAGTTTTACCTACACCACCTTTGCCTGATGTTACGACAACAATTTTGGCCACCGAATCCACTCCTATTATGGTCATTCACCCTTAAAAGGGCTGTTTTTTGGTGATTTACTTAATAAACTAAAGTTCAATCGCTTCAAATTCAAGCTCTTGCTTTTCATTTAAATATATATGTACTGGCTTTTTTACCACATGTTTAGGGATATCATCTGCGACACAATACGTTCCGGCAATGGAAACGAGCTCAGCCTCTAAAGATTGGCAAAAAATGCGTGCAGCTGCGTGCCCGCCCGCACCAGCAATGACTCTACCACGAACTGTGCCATAAATATGTATATTTCCTGATGCAATAACTTCAGAACCACTATTCATGCCAGCTTTTAAAATAATATCGCCGTTATCTTGTACAAGGGATTGGCCTGTACGCAAAATTTCATCATGATAAGAGGTAATATGGGCAACCGCTATCTTGTTTAGTGGTTTTTTTGTTTCTGCTGAAGACGAGGCAGGGGCGGTAGCTGGTTTTTCTACAATCGCTACTTGTTCTGTTGTGGCTTTAATACGCTGTAATGGTTGATCTGCCGATAAAATAGGGAATTGAATAGCGCGAGCTTCATCTCCTAAAATACCGTCGATTACCGCCATAGGCTGTAGACCCAAGCTCACCAGAAGTTGAATTAATGCAATTAATTCTTGCTCAACTGTACTGTCAATAATTACTAAAGTTCCTTGATGGGAACCTTCATTTAATATATTTGATAATTGCTGGCGGATCACATCATGATCATTGGTATCGAAGGTTATCCTGCTAAAGTTAACCATTCTGCCGGTAATCCGGATATCAGCCATAAGTCTTCCTTCAAGGCGTTAAACGAGCTGTAATAGCGCTAAGTTTATTGTAAATAGGGCAAATGCTAGAACAATTTATGCCAATTCTCTAGCAAGATTCATAAAAAATTAAGTAAATGCTTATTCTTTGATTCGATCATGCTCCGCAAGCGTTTGTTGCCATTGTTTGACCTTAACTTGTTTTCGTACAGATTCGAGCGTCTCGAACACGACAGATTCAACCAATTGCTCAAGCTGACGATTATTAATATTTATTTCACTGACTTTTTGAGAAATTAATTGATAGGTAGGATTCGGATTGTTTGGCGATCCTTCAATTAAAGGTTCAATTAAACCTGCACTAATATTCTCACCTAATCTTTGACCAATGCTTTGAATTTGTTGTTCAATGCGACCGCCGACTAAAGGAATTAAGCGTAATAATTGGGTTAGCTCAGGTGTATCTACTATGGCCTGATCTACAATTTTCCCAACGCCTTTTGTAATTGCTGGCTTTTGTTGTTTTAAAGCAGTGGCTAAAGACTCTTGTAATAATGCTGTTAGGGTAGCAGTAAATTGCTCACGATGATGATTAACCAAGTCGTGAATGATCTGTTTATGGCTAGAACTGGTTTGAAGTTCATATCTAATGCCATCAATCACGGTAATAACAACACGGTCAGACAACTCTTCCATCACGACGCGATAGTAAAATAATCCAGTCTTTCGCCAGCTTTCGGGAATAACTTGATATCCCATTTCCTGTAAGCGATAAGCAATAATCCCCGCGCGGAATAAACGTAAAAAACGAAGCTGTGGAATAATCGCTAAAATTTCATACCAGTGAATAAAAGGGAAAAAGAACCAACGTTTATGGTGTTTATTGATAATCGCAATGCTCCAACGAACAAGCAGCTCAACAATTAAAAAACCAATAAACCATGCTTCTGATGTGATTACCCATGGATGTAGTGAATTATGGTAAAAGCTCAGTATTTGGGGCAAATGAATGTGTTCAAAGAACCATGCCCCAATACTGCTCATTAAAAAGAAATTTATAGCAAGACAGAACAGGTTAAAAATAATAATAAACACCATAAAGATGTCATAGATCAAAAACAGCTTAAACGAAAGACTGTTTGGATCTACCTGATGATATTTCGTTTTTTTCCCAGCGCTGTTTTGCATAATAACGGATGCTTTCTTAAATATTTGTAGAGGTATATTGAGATTTCATTTGCTCAATAAGTTGATCTTTGTCGGTCCAGATTTCATGGACCCATTGTTGGAAACGTTCACGGTAAACCGCATCATCTTCATAGTTTCCACCAAGAACCCAGTCTGGGATTTCAATTTTACGCAAATTTACCGCAATTTTTGAAACATCGCCTAACCAGAAATCACTATATCCAGGTACGCCATTTGGATAGACAATCGTCATATCAACCAAGGCATCAATTTTGTCACCTAAAATATTCAAGGCAAGTGCTAAACCACCCGCTTTAGGTTTAAGCAAATGTTTATATGGTGATTTTTGCTGGTCATGTTTTTCTTGAGTAAAGCGAGTACCTTCTAAATAATTCAATAATGTAAAGGGCTGACTTAAAAGTTGCTCGCAGGCTTTACGTGCTTCCATCATGTCACGGTCTTTAAGTTCAGGATTCTTCGCAACCTGTTCTTTGCTGTGACGCTTCATCATTGGAAAGCCTAAAATTTTAAAAGCTTGGCCAACGAAAGGAATAAAGATGAGTTCCCATTTGGTAAAAAAGCGGGTGAGTGGCATACGGGTTAAACCAAAATATTGATTTACCGTTGTATCAACCCAACTTTGATGGTTACACGTCATGAGATAACGACCTTGCATATTGAGGTCAAGTCCCTCATCAATCGTAATATCCCATTTTAGATTTGGTAAAACATGGTCAATTAACCAATTATTTACGCCTAACCAGCTATTTGTAATTTGAATATTGGTTTCATCTACTTTTGATGATTTTTTTAAAAGCTTGGTCAGGCCTAGTGCAAGGACAGGTGGACCATGAAAAAACGTACTTCCTGTAATGACTGTACCTACAGTGAGTCCACGTGTAATTTTTTTTAGCGCAGATTGCTTATTGGGTGCAGTTGACATATGAATGACCCCGAATGTCTAAAATCCATAGAAAAGTTGTTCAACTATAACTGTCATAATATGAAATACAACGATATCTTAGACAACAATGAAGAAATTGTGATGAGGTTGCATCTTAAAGTGCATCAAAATATTACAAAAAAGTAACTAAAGTGTTTATTATTAACAAAATATCAATGTTTTATACTTCCTTTTTGTTTCATTATTCATTCAGACAACAAAACACACAAAGTGAGGAGGCATGCAATGCGTGCATTAGTTATTTCGACAGTGGTAGGGGCAGCAGTAGTATTATCTGGTTGTCAAACAACTGGTAATAATCTTGGTGGCGTTGAATACGATAAAGCCGCATTAGGTACTTTAATTGGCGCAGCAGCTGGTTACGGTATTTCTAAATCAAGTGCAAACTCTAGCCGTCAAAACAACCGTGCTGCAGCAATTGGTGCAGTTCTTGGTGGCGCTAGTGGTTTATACCTTGACCAAAAAGAGAAAAAATTACGTCAACAAATGGCGGGTACTGGTGTAGACGTTAACCGTAATCCAGACGGTTCTGTTCAATTAGTTATGCCTGGTAGCATTACTTTTGATACAAACAAATCAAACATCAAGCCAAACTTCTACTCAACTTTAAACAAAGTTGCTCAAACTTTGGCTGAAGATAACAAGAGTGCAATTCTTGTAACAGGTTATACTGATAACACTGGTAATGATTCAATTAACATTCCATTATCACAAGCACGCGCTCAATCAGTACGTAGTTATTTAGCTAGCCAAGGCGTATCTGCTAGCCGTATCGACGCGCAAGGTTTTGGTTCATCTAACCCGATCGCAGATAACTCAACTGCGTCTGGCCGTGAACAAAACCGTCGTGTAGAAATCAGCATTTATGCTAAACAATAAGATTTAGTTTATTGTTTCAAAAACCACCTTCGGGTGGTTTTTTTATGGGTGCAGTACAAAAAATAATCACGACATTCTGCGGCGCATAAATTGCATTATTAGACATCATTTATACATATCCGTAGATTTACTATTGGGTTTCTAAAACAGAGATGACTATAATCATGCTCGAAAAATTAAGAGGTAATACACGATGTCATCTGCCAGTCAATTGAACAACAAGCAAGAAGAAGCCATGAAATATACTCAAGGCCCTTTATTGGTGCTTGCTGGTGCTGGTTCAGGCAAAACATCGGTAATTACTCGTAAGATTGCTTATTTGGTGCAGCAATGCCGTATTCCGGCGCATCGTATCACTGCGATGACTTTTACAAACAAAGCTGCACGTGAAATGAAAGAGCGTGTGTCCAAGCTTTTATCACGTGAAGAATCAAAAGGTTTATCAGTCTCTACTTTCCATACTTTTGGTTTAAACCTTTTACGTTTAGAACTTAAAAATTTACCTTTAAAAGCTAATTTTTCGATTTTGGATGCAGACGACTGTAAACGTATTTTGATGGATTTGATGCATCGTGATAATTTGTCGGGCGCAGAAAGCAAAGAATTAATTGCTAAGGCAATGAAGAAAATTTCAGATTGGAAAAATGATCTGATCGTGCCAGAGCAAGCACATTCAACATGTGAAACACCTGAAGATGTACAGTTTGCTCATCTTTACCAGCTTTATGAACGTAATTTACGTGCCTACAATGCAGTCGATTTTGATGACTTAATTGTGATGCCAACACGCTTATTGCAAGAAAATGCAGAAGTACGTGATAAATGGCAAAACCGTGTTCGCTATTTATTGGTCGATGAATATCAGGATACCAACACGGCTCAGTATATTTTAGTCAAACTTTTAGTTGGGGTAATGGGGCAGTTTACAGCGGTAGGTGACGATGACCAGTCGATCTACGCATGGCGTGGAGCTAAGCCTGAAAATATGGCTTTGCTGAAACAGGATTTCCCAAATTTACATATTATTAAACTTGAACAGAACTATCGTTCAACCAGCCGTATTTTAAAAGCCGCGAACTGTGTCATTCAAAATAACCCACATATTTTTGATAAGAAATTGTGGAGTGATAAAGGACATGGTGAAGTCATCAGAATTATTACGTGTCGTAATGATGATGATGAAGCAGAGCGCGTGGTAAAAGACCTACTTACTCATAAGTTAATGAACGGTAAAAACTGGAAAGATTATGCAGTTTTATATCGTGGGAACTTTCAGGCTCGTGTATTAGAAACACAGCTTCGCCAAATGCAAATCCCTTATAAACTCTCTGGTGGTACTTCGTTCTTCGCCCGTGCAGAAATTAAAGACGTGATGAGTTATTTACGTCTTATTATTAATCCAGAAGATGACAGTGCTTTCTTACGTATTATTAATACCCCTAAACGTGCGATTGGGCCAGTTACTCTTGAGAAGTTAGGATTATTCTCACAAGAAAATAATTTGTCTTTACTTGGTGCTTCTGCTGACCAACGTTTAAGCATGGTGCTTCCTAAAAAAGCAGAAACTCAACTTCATGAGTTTGCTGACTTTATCGCGACATTTACGCGTGAATTGTTAGAAGATGATGAACCTGTGCCTAAAGTTCGTCAAATGATGAACGAAGCTGGCTACATGGATTACGTTCGTGAACAATCTGCAACACCTGCACAAGAGAAAAGTAAGCTTGATAATATCGAGAACTTATTTAACAGTATTCAAAACCTCATTAACCGTGCAGAAGACGTTGATGAAAAAAATATTGAAAGTGTCATTCGAAAACTGGTTCTACTTGACCTGTTAGAACAGCAGCAGGAAGAAGAAGATACGGACAAAGTTAACCTTCTTACTCTGCATGCTGCAAAAGGTTTGGAATTCCCATATGTTTATATTATGGGACTGGAAGAAGAACTATTGCCGCATAAAAACTCGATTGCAGCTGAAACCATTGAGGAAGAGCGTCGTCTCATGTACGTGGGAATTACCCGTGCACGCCAAGGCTTAACGTTAACACTGGCGGAACAGCGCAAAAATGGTGGACAGATGAAACAGATGACGCCTAGCCGTTTCCTTGATGAACTTCCTCAAGATGAGCTCGAGTGGTTAGGGCGTAAAAAGAAAATTGCGGCTAATGTTGATCCTAAAGAACAGGCTCAACAATATCTGGCAAATTTAAAAGCTTTATTAAAGCGTTAATTTTTTTAATTTTTAGGAAATCCCATGAAAGTTCAAGTGAAATTGCTCGATCCGCGTTTAGGTAAAGAATGGCCTTTACCTTCATATGCAACAGCAGGTTCAGCGGGTTTAGATTTACGTGCCTGCGTCGATGAAGCAATTGATATTGAACCAGGACAAACCGTTTTAGTTAAAACAGGTATGGCAATTTATATTCACGATGTAAATTTTGCTGGTTTAATTTTACCGCGTTCAGGTTTAGGTCATAAGCACGGTATCGTGCTTGGTAACTTAGTTGGTTTGATTGATTCAGATTATCAAGGTGAATTGATGGTTTCTGTTTGGAACCGTGGTCAAACCACATTCCGTTTAGAACCAGGCGAGCGTTTGGCACAGTATGTTTTAGTGCCCGTCGTACAAGCTGAATTTGAGCAAGTAGAAGAATTTGAAGAAACTTTACGTGGTGCTGGTGGCTTTGGTCACACAGGTAAACAATAAGTTTTTCTAAAATATTAACGAAAATCAAACGCCTGTTGATCAGGCGTTTCTTTTTACATCTTGAATGTTACAATGGATTATATTACAACACGCTTTACTCATATTCTTTTAACTTTTTTAGCAAACAAACCTTTCAAAAATTTTGAATAATCTATGTTTTTGCGATAGATCGGATTGATCTTTAAATAGAAGATACGCTATGAATGTAAGACACTCATTTCCAAAAAGTATTTTTCGTGCTTACGATATTAGAGGCAAACTTTCTTACTTAACCGCGGACGTTGTCCGTTCGATTGCCTACGGATTGGCACAACAATACAAACAAGCAAAACAAACTCAATTAGTGGTTGGCTATGATGCCCGTCTCACAAGTCCAGCCTATGCACACTTAATTGAAGAAATTTTAATAGAACAAGGTTTAAATGTGACCAACATTGGTTGTTGTTCATCGCCAATGATGTATTACATTGCAAGAGATTTTGGTGGCAATGGCATTATGGTGACCGCAAGCCATAATCCAAAATCTGATAATGGTATTAAGTGGATTTTAAAAGGTGAACCGCCGTCTCCTGAAATGATTCAGCAGGTGGGTGACGAAGCTCAAAATTATGTACCAACTCATTCCATTTCTGTACTTGAGCTAACCCAACCTCAATTTAAAGCTGAGTTTTGTCAGAAATATCAGCAAGCCATGTTTAAAGATATTCAATTAAAACGGCCTTTAAAAGTTATTTTAGATGGTTTACATGGCTCTGCTGGCCACTGCTCAAAATTAATATTGGAAAAAATGGGCTGTGAAGTGATTGCTTTACGGGCTAATCCAAATGGAGAGTTTCCAGATCATGCACCAGACCCTTCGCACGCAGCTCACTTAACTCATTTGCGTAAAGCAGTGGTTGAGCAGCAGGCCGATATTGGCATTGCTCTGGATGGTGATGGAGACCGTGTTGTTTTAGTGGATGAAAAAGCCCAGATATTGACTGCGGACCGTTTGTTGTCACTTTTTGCGCAAATGTGCTTAGAACAACACCCCGAGCAAGAAATTGTTTTTGATGTGAAATGTTCACGTATGGTTCAAAAAACAGTCGAACAACTCGGCGGAAAAGCAAAAATGATCCGTACTGGAAGTAGTTTCTTACGCGCTTATTTATCTCAGTCAAATGGACGCGCTATTTTTGGTGGAGAATATGCAGGCCACTACGTTTTTAATGATGGGCGTGGTTTTGGCTACGACGATGGCTTATATGCTGCATTACGCGTAATGGAATATTTTACCCAATCTAGTTCAACAACAATTTCCGAATTGTTTGCCCCTTATCCAGAAAGATGTTGTACAGAAGATACTTATATTGGTACATATCAGTCCGATCCGAAGTATGTATTACAAGATATTGAAATTTTAAGTCAGCGTTTAGGTGCCCGCATCAGTAAAATCGATGGTGTACGTCTTGATTTTGATGATGGTTTTGGCATTATTCGAGCATCAAATACTGGTGAATATTTTACAGTAAGATTTGATGCGGATAATCCTTTACGATTAAAGGAAATCCAGCAAAAATTTGTAGATATGTTGCAAGAACACTATCCACAAATTGCACAAGAACTTTCAGAGGCCTAAGTAAGGAGAGGCGTAATGCCCCAACATCAGCATATCGGTGTCGACAAAGCAAAAATCTTGATTGAAGCTTTGCCGTATATTCAACGCTTTACTGGTAAAACGCTGGTGGTGAAATACGGTGGCAACGCGATGACTGATCCGGAGCTCGAAAGTTCATTTGCCCGAGACATTGTTTTACTTAAAACTGTCGGGTTAAATCCGATTGTTGTTCACGGTGGTGGACCACAAGTAGACTCATTTTTAAAGCAGTTAGGCCGCGAGTCTGATCGTATTGACGGTATGCGTGTAACTGATGCTGCAACCATGGAAGTGGTTGAAATGGTATTAGGTGGTAGCGTAAATAAATCAATTGTTAACCTGATTAATAAACATGGTGGCCGTGCAATTGGTTTAACAGGTAAAGATGGTAATTTACTTCGTGCCCGTAAATTACTTATGGAAAAGCAAGAAGAAGACGGTTCTATCAAACATATCGACTTGGGTATGGTTGGTGAAGTGACTGGCGTTAAAACAGATGTATTGGAAATGTTCACTCAAAGTGACTTTATTCCGGTTATTGCGCCATTAGGCGTAGATGAAGAAGGCAATACTTATAATATTAATGCTGATTTAGTTGCAGGTAAGGTTGCAGAAGCACTAGGCGCTGAAAAGTTAATTTTGCTTACCAATATTACTGGTGTGCTTGATGAAAATAAAAATCTGTTAACTGGGCTTACTACGCAAGAAGTTGATCGCCTTATTGAAACAGGTGTGATCTATGGCGGTATGATTCCTAAAGTAGGTTGTGCACTTGATGCTGTGAAAGGTGGTGTTGTGAGTGCGCATATTGTTGATGGTCGCGTACCACATGCAACATTGCTAGAAATCTTCACTGATCATGGTGTTGGAACGCTCATTTCTAATCGCAGCAAAACTGCTTAAGAAATCCGTTCTTCTTAAGAAAAAGATCACCCTAGGTGGTCTTTTTTTATACCATTTTAATTTGGTCATTTTTTTGTCATGAGCTTTGACTAGTGTATGGGATGTCACTAGGAGCGTTCATTATGCTGGAAAAACTTAATCAATATCGCCAAACCTGGACTTTACCTTTAAATCGTCATAAAGCAATAAATCAGACACAATTTCGTTTTGAATGGGTTGATAATTTAAAAGAATTACAAGATGTACAGCGATTCCGTGCACAACAATTTAGCCAACAATTTGGAATTCATTTTGAAGATAATTTAGACCAAGACATTTATGATTTTGGTTGTGAGCACGCAGTCTTACGTGAAAAGTGGACTGGAGAAATTGTCGCGTATACTCGCCTAAAATTATTTCAAGGTCATGAGATCGCACAAAGCTACAGCGCACATGAGTTTGATATTGTTCCTCAGTTATCGCACCTTCCTAATGTGTTAGAAATAGGGCGTACCTGTGTGCACCCACGCTTTCGTAATGGTAAGGCTCTTTCAATGCTTTGGATGAATCTTGCACCTAAAGTGTTGTGGTCAATGCGTGCTAAATATTTGATGGGCTGTGTCAGTATTCATCTACAAGATAATTTAGCTAGAGCGTACTACACGCATCGCCAGATTCAGCAATTATCTGAAAGCAAAACAATTGATATTCGTTCGAAAAAAATCTACGAACCTGAATATCCTGAATTTAGCTTTCCACAAGATGAGCGTATGCCGAAACTCTTCCAAATGTATTTGAGCATGCAATCAAAATTATCGAAACAGGCTTTTTTTGATGAAGAGTTTAACTGTCTAGATTATTTTGTATTTCTGGAAGTGAATAAAGTGGCGACTTCATTTGTCATGAATAAAATGGGTCAACGTTAATCATATGTCCTATTTTCTAATAGCCAGCACATATTGAGATTTGCAAGCAATTTTACTCTCATGCACAATAGAGCAGATGGGGTAATTAGAAGTAGTTTAAAAGCAATATGTGCCAGCTATTAGGAATGAATTGTGCAACACCAACGGATATCACTTTTTCTTTCCGTGGTTTTTCACAGCGTGCAGGAATTACCTCAGACCATAGTGATGGATTTGGTATCGCATTTTTCGAAGATAAAGCTTGTCGACTATTTGTCGATAACCAGTCGGCAGTTGAATCTCCAATTGCTGATCTTATCCGTAATTATCCAATTAAATCACGTAATGTGATCGCGCATATCCGTAAAGCGACTCAAGGCAAAATTACTTTAGAAAATTCTCATCCCTTTATTCGAGAGCTGTGGGGGCGTCAGTGGATTTTTGCCCATAATGGTGATTTACATGACTTTGATCCACCACTGAGTGGACGTTTTACACCTGTAGGTAATACAGACAGTGAACGCGCATTTTGTTATTTGCTCGATCAACTTGTTGAAGCTTTTGGCTATGAAGAACCAAGCCTTGAACAGATATTTGAAGTATTAGAAAAAATTTCGCCACAAATTGCTGAGTACGGTACATTTAATTATTGCTTATCGAATGGCAAGGCATTATTTAGTTATGCGATTACTAAATTACATTGGTTAGTTCGAGAATATCCATTTAATCAGGCTCATTTAATTGATTTAGATGTTGAAGTTGATTTTAGTCAGGTAACAACCCCTGAAGATCGTGTAGCAGTAATAACAACTGAGCCTTTAACACATAATGAAAATTGGACAGCTTATCTACCTGGTGAAATGATTTTATTTCAACATGGTCAGCCGATTAAAAAAGCAATGACTCATGTGGAAAGATTAAAGCGCGAGCAGGAA
>NZ_JRVL01000100.1:0-11543 GCF_054823985.1 Acinetobacter sp. GN11
CATCCAATTTAAGATGCCTTTTTTGATATGCATTTTTTTAACGACGGTTGGCTAAGAAACGACCTAAACGAGTAATTGCTTCTCGTAATTCATTTTCAGCAGGTAAGAAAACCACGCGGAAATGATCTGGAGTTGGCCAATTAAAGCCCGTACCTTGCACCAATAACACTTTTTCTGCACGTAGCAAATCCAGCATTAACTTTTCGTCATCTTCAATTGGATAGATGTTTGGATCGAGGCGAGGGAAGCAGTACATTGCTCCATCTGGTTTTACGCAGCTTACACCAGGAATTTCATTTAACATTTCCCAAGCAATATTACGCTGTTCGTATAAACGACCACCCGGACGAATCAGGTCATTAATTGATTGATAACCGCCTAAAGCAGTTTGAATCGCATATTGAGCCTGAACGTTTGCACATAGGCGCATTGATGCCAACATATCTAAACCTTCGATATAGTCAGCAGCGCGGCTTCTATCTCCGGTAATTGCCATCCAGCCTGAACGGAAACCTGCAATACGATAAGCTTTTGATAAACCATTAAAAGATACGCAAAGCTGGTCGCCAGCTAATGAAGCTACTGAAACATGTTCAATACCGTCATAAATAATTTTGTCGTAAATTTCATCAGCAAATAAAATTAGATCATATTTTTTTGCAAGCACTACAATCTGTTCAAGAATATGACGTGGATAGACTGAACCAGTCGGGTTGTTCGGGTTAATGATGACAATACCGCGAGTATTCGGTGTAATCTTGCTTTCAATGTCAGCAATATCTGGATACCAGCTATTTTCTTCATCACATTTATAGTGGATTGCTGTACCGCCTGAAAGATTAACAGCTGCTGTCCAAAGCGGGTAGTCCGGCATTGGAATCAACATTTCGTCGCCATCGTCAAGCAAGCCTTGCATCGCCATAACAATAAGTTCAGACACGCCATTACCGATATACACGTCATTCACGTGCATATTTAGGATGCCTTTTTGTTGGTAATACTGGCAGATAGCTTTACGTGCTGGAAAGATACCTTTTGAATCAACATAACCAATCGCATTTGGTAGGTTTAAAGCAACGTCATTAATAATTTCTTGTGGGGCTTCAAAACCAAATGGAGCAGGGTTGCCGATATTTAGCTTGATGATTTTATGTCCTTGCTCTTCCATTTCATTGGCGGCTCGTAATACTGGTCCGCGAATGTCATAGCAAACATGCTCAAGCTTCGATGATTTCTTTATTTCTCGAGAAGTTGGCATGGATTGGAGAGTAGCAGTATTTTTAGACATAGCTGGATTCACTTTTGCATATCGGTATAAATAACTTTTAAATGTTTTAACTGTTACCAAATTCAGATCGTGTTGATCTTTTAGTAATTCAACAATTTTTTCATGGGTAAAGCCCGATTGCTGATACTGTTTGATAACTGGTAATAGTTGCTGGAAAAGCACACTTTTTTTCTGAGACATGTTTTGTCCTATACAACCGTGCCGAACAAGAATAGCACCATCTTTGCTTCCTTGGAAGAAAATAAAACATAATTTTGCTTACTTTTAATTTTGAATTTTGCTTACTTTTTGCTTTCCATTGCTTAGGTGATTAAATTCCAACAAATTTTACGTTCAGAGACTAGTGTTTTTGCGAGGAATGGCGTAAATATAAAACTCAATCATCAGAAATGTTTACATCAGAATAAAGGTGCATGTCATGGGAAAAGTCAATAAAACAGACCGGGAATGGCAAAGAGAGTTATCACCAGAAGAGTATCGGATCACACGACAAAAGGGCACTGAAGCTGCATTTACGGGGCAATACTGGAATACTAAGCAACATGGTACCTATGTCTGCCGTTGCTGCGGCGCAGAATTGTTCTCATCAGATACTAAATATGACAGTGGTTGTGGTTGGCCTAGCTTCTTTAAACCGATTGAGCCAACTGCAATTGAAGAACATGAAGATTTATCGCATGGTATGGTCAGAACAGAAATTATTTGTCATGATTGCGAAGCCCATTTAGGGCATGTTTTTGAAGATGGACCACAGCCGACTGGTTTGCGCTATTGTGTAAACTCGGCATCATTACAACTTAAATCACAAGAAAAAAATGATGAGGAAACCTATCCATGAGTAATATTTATCAGTTTGAAGCTGAACTGTTAGAGGGTGAAGTTAAGCAATTAGCTGATTACAAAGGTAAAGTTTTACTAATTGTAAATACTGCAAGTAAATGTGGTTTTACACCACAATTTGCTGGCCTTGAAAAACTTTATGAGAAATATAAAGATCAAGGCTTGGAAGTTTTAGGGTTTCCCTGCAACCAGTTTGGTGGGCAAGATCCGGGTAGCAATAAAGAAATCGGTACATTCTGCCAGCGCAACTATGGGGTGAAATTCCCAATGTTTGCGAAAGTAGATGTAAAAGGCCCAGAAGCCCACGTGATTTTTAGATATTTGACACGTGAAGCTAAAGGCATTTTAGGAAGCAGCACGATTAAATGGAACTTTACTAAATTTTTGGTAGGGAAAGATGGCGCAGTGCTTAATCGCTATGCACCTACGACTAAACCAGAAGCATTAGAAGCTGATATTGAAAAAGCATTAGCAAGTTAATGAATTCAATGAACGCTATTCCTCAAGCTTTTGAGTTTTGGCAAGATGGGCGAATGCCTTATGTTGAAGCCAGAAGATCTTGTTTTAGTCGAACATGTTATAAGTCTCATAGTCATCCAACATTTTCTATTGGAGCTATAGATGAAGGGAATAGCGTTTTTCAAAGTTCATTTGGTACAGCACAAAAGATTTCTTCTGGTACCTTAGTCATTGTACCTGCCCACATAGAACATTCTTGTAACCCATTACCTGATCAGGTTTGGAGTTACCAGATGTTGCATCTGGATATATCTTGGCTTAATCAATGGTATGCCGAATTTCAAAAAGAGGGCTTTGATTTTAATTTACCCCAGCATAAACCTCTCATTATTAAAGATGAGTCTTTATATCAGGCTTTTTCTGGTATGAATAAAACTTTATTTGATTCTGAAAAATTGATTCTTGAAAAAGAACAGTCGCTTATCTATTGCCTTACTGAGTTGTTACTACCTCATTTTATATTAGAAGAAATACAGAAAACTCAATATTTGTATGAGGACTTCTTGGCCTTAATCCATATTATTAAATCATCAGAACAGTTTATTTCTCTCGAAGAGCTTGCACAGCAGGTAGGTCTTAGTCGATATGCAATTATTCGTCTATTTAAAGCTAATGTTGGCTTAACACCCCATGCATTTCAAATTAATTTAAAGATTAATCAAGCCAGAGCTCAATTAAAACAAGGGATTCCGCTTGTGGAGTTGGCAGTAAATTTGGGCTTTAGTGATCAGAGCCATTTTCATAAAGCTTTCAAAGCGCATACTGGAATCACTCCTCGACAGTTTCAACTCGCAGCCGCGCAATAATTTACAATAAATTATTTTTCTCTATTTTTAAGCTATTCCATATTGTTTTACAGATGAAACCTTTATGGAAGTTTTTTTAGTTATCGCCTTTACTCACTTTTTAGCTTTGTTATCTCCAGGACCTGATTTTTTTCTTATTCTCACCAGCCTTTTGCAAAAGGGTTCGCGCTATACATATGGTGTCATTGCAGGAATTACGTTTGGTAATGCCTTAATTTTGATGGCGTGTATGTTCGGATTTATGTTACTTGGAAATTTGAGTACGACCATTCTTTTAGTACTTAAATGGTTTGGGGCCGGGTATTTGGTTTATTTGAGTTATCTTTGTTTTAAGGCTGCTCGCTCTGATACCTTAAGTTTTGCTACTGAAAAAAATGAGTTGATTGATCAAGAGTACCAACATCAGGATAAAGTTAAGAGCTCAATGTTGGGAATACAATCTAGTCTTCTTAATCCCAAAAATATTATGTTTTATAGTAGTTTGATGCTGCTTATTCAGCATGATTTTAGTTTAGTTCAAAAATTACTAATGAGTACGTGGATGACTGGAGTGGTACTTGGTTGGAACTTACTGTTGGTTCGGCTATTGCTTCAAAACCAAGTTCTAGAACAGATTAAACGTTCAGCAATAGGCTTATATTATTGCTCTAGTCTCGCTTTTATATGTTTTGCAATCTTACTCATTGCTTATAGTTAATGTCGGTTGTATAGCCTTCATGCTAAATAATCGTGAAGGCTATACAACTTATGTATGCTTAAAGAATTGCTTTTAAACGCTTAACTACTTCTTCGCATTGTGCTAAATCGGCAACTAAAGCCATACGCACATGATTTTCGCCAGGGTTACCTTGATCTGTGTCGCGAGATAAATAACGACCCGGTAAAACTTTAATATGGGCTTTTTCCATCAACATCTTGGCAAAAGTTTCATCGTTATCGACTTTTAACCAATAATAAAAACCTGCATCTGGCTTTTGCAGAGGTAATAAATGACCTAGTTCATTTTGGAATAAATCAAACTTTGCACGATATTGCTTACGGTTTTCTTCAACATGGTTTTCATCATTCCATGCTGCAATTGATGCAAGCTGATGTTGAACAGGCATTGCTGCACCATGATAGGTACGGTACTGCAAATATGGTTTTAATAATTCTGCATCACCCGCTACAAAACCTGAGCGTAAACCCGGTAAGTTTGAGCGTTTAGAAAGTGAATGAAATACGACACAGTTTTTATAGTCATCACGACCAAGTTCAGCACAAACTTCTAATAAACCTGTAGGTGCTTGATCGAACCAAAGTTCTGAATAGCATTCGTCAGAAGCAATAACAAAATTATATTGATCAGATAAGGCAATTAGCTTTTTGAATTGTTCTTTAGAAAGTACTGTGCCAGTTGGGTTGCCCGGCGTACATACAAAAAGAAGGGCAGTTTTTTCCCATACTTCTGCGGGTACAGCATCAAAATCACCTAAGTAACCATTTTCTTCGGTGCAATTGATGAAATAAGGTTTTGCACCAGCTAGTAGAGCTGCGCCTTCGTAAATTTGATAAAACGGATTCGGCATTACCACATACGGTGCGTCTTCACGGTTAATGAGCGCCTGAACAAATGAGAAAATCCCTTCACGCGTACCAGATACTGGCAAAATGTGGTTTTCAGCACTAATGTTGTTAAGTTTAAAACGTTTAGTTAGCCAGTCTGCAATACTTTGGCGAAGCTCAGGTAAGCCTTTGCTGTTTGGATAAGTTGAAAGATGATTGAAGTTGTCAATAATTGCTTGTTTAACAAACTCTGGTGCTGGGTGCTTTGGTTCACCAATTGATAGAGGAATCAAGGGAAGGTTAGCAGGAGTAGTATCCTTAAAAAGTTGGTTTAACTTTTCAAATGGATATGGGTGCAATAACGACAAGCTAGAGTTCATTAAACAGTTACCAGATAGTTGAGTTTCAGTGCTGACAAATTTGATTAGATGCTTCATCTAATGCAGCTTTAAGCTTTTCCGAGAAGAGTTTGACCTCTTCGTTATTTAACGGTTTTCCATCTTTTTTCGTGACAAAGAAAATATCTTCTGCACGTTCACCTAAAGTTGCAATTCTAGCTGAATGGATGTCTAAACCTTGCATCATAAACAAGCCACCTACACGTGCAAGTAGGCCGGGGTGATCGAGTGTTGAAATTTCAACCATGTTTTGCTGTAACGCTTCATTCAATGTAACGTCAACTGTATTTTCAATATCGAAATGACGTAGTTGACGTGGAATACGGCGTTGCATAAGTCCCGGATATTGGTCTGGCTGACTAAGAGCCTTCACTAATGCGGTTTTAACTGTTTCTTCGCGTTCAGGATCGGTTAGCAATGTACCAAAGCGATCGAGCACAACATAGGTGTCTAGGCTAAATGCCGTACTTGCCGTGATAATTTTTGCATCCTGAACGTCTAAGTTCATACGGTCCAAAACTGCCACAGTTGTTGCAAAAAGGTTGGGTTGATCACGTGTGTATATAAAGATTTGCACGGCATCTTGAGCAGCTTTACGATGAGCACGTAACAGTACTAATGGCTCTGGGTTATCGCCGTGTTTCAAAATTGCTTGAGTGTGCCATGCAATTTCATCTGCCGATTCTTTAATGAAGTATTCATCACCGAGTTCTTGCCATACTTTTTCGACATCTGCCAATGAGAAGTTATTTACTAGTAATTCACTTGCGGCAAATTTGGTGTCTTCAATTAGCATTTGATAGTCAACAGGTCGGCTTAAACCTGTACGAATGACATCACGGGCATGCGTATAAAGTTGACGCATAAGCGAGGCACGCCATGTATTCCACAGTTTTGGATTTGTCGCATTAATATCCGCAACTGTTAAAGTATATAGATAATCAAGATGTTCCATATCGCCAAGTTTTTCGGCAAAATCTTTAACAACATCCGGATCTGAAATATCCTTTTTCTGAGCAGTGAGTGACATGAGCAAATGGTTGTGAATGAGCCATGCAATTAGTTTACATTCACGCTCTGTAAAGCCATGCGCACGTCCAAACTCGATTGCATCTTCTGCACCAAGTTCACTATGGTCTCCACCACGGCCTTTGGCAATGTCATGAAATAACGCAGCAATAAACACAATATCTTGACGTGCGAGACGTTGGAAAACTGAGCTTACAACAGGGAACTCTTTAGCAAATTCAGGTTCTTTAAAACGGTTTAAATTGCGCAGTAATAATAATGTATGTGCATCGACTGTATAGATATGGAATAGGTCATATTGCATGAGGCCCATGATCTGACCAAAGGCTGGAATATAGTTTCCTAAAACACCATAGCGTTTCATCGCTACCAAAGTATCGTATAGACGATAAGGTGAGCGAATTATCGACATAAATAGCGCTTGATGCACAGGATTATCTCGATAATTTTGGTTAATACGTTTTGCAGCAAGAATAAGTAAGCGTAAAGTACGAGCGCGGATACCTTCAATATCTGGTCGATTAGCCAAAATATAGAACAATTCTAAAATAGCACTTGGATGTTCTGCGAAAATTTTGTGGTGTTGTACGGCTAGTTTATTGTCGACAATCTTAAAGTGATCATTAACGACTTCAATTTTACGTTCGTAATTTGGTAAACGCGGAGTAATCACTGATTCGCTAAAATAGGCCAACAACATTTCATTGAGTGTTGAAACCTGTTGAGCAGTACGGTAGTAGCGTTTCATGAACTGCTCGACACCGTAATTTACAGGCTGACCTTCTTGACGGGCGTAACCAAATTGAGCTGCAATTTCTCTTTGATGATCGAACAAAAGACGGTTTTCATCACGTTTCGCTAAGCGATGTAAATGGTGACGAATTTCCCAAAGAAAACTTTCCGCTTCTTCTAAAACGTTTAATTCGAATTCTGAAATAAAGCCTAAATGAACTAAGTCATAAATGCGGTTTACGCGGAAATGACGCTTAGCAATCCAGCCAATCTGGTTAATATCACGAATGCCGCCAGGCGCATTTTTAATGTCAGGTTCTAAATTGCTTTCAGTGTTGTTATGTTGATGGTAGCGTTTGGCTTGTTCAGCCATTTTTGCATCAAAAAATGTTTTATCTGTCCACGTTTGCGAAACAATACGACGCGGCCATTTTGCAAGTTGACTATTACCAGTAATTAAACGAGCTTCAATGAGTGTGGTTGCAACGGTTAGATCTGTCGCAGCTTGTTCAACACAGCTTTGAATGGTACGAACGCTAATTCCGGGCTTGAAATTGCCAACATCCCATAAAGAGGAAATGAATGTAGAAATGCGTTTTTCATTTTCTTCGTTAATTTCATGTTCCGATAAAATCATGATATCAACATCGGAATAGGGCAACATTTCACGGCGCCCATAACCACCCACAGCAAAAAGACCTAGTCCTGTCTGGTCAAGTTCGGCATGTTTCCACAAAAAGATCAGTGCTTCGTCAACGAGGTCTGAGCGCGCTTTAATGACTTCCCGAATAGATTGCCCATTTTCATATGAATCCTGCAATTGCTTTTCTACATCCGTTCGCCATTGATTAATGGCTTTAATATCATGATGGCTTGTAACGTAGTTCAGCAATGGCGATGTATTGATCATGAAAATGGGTCTACCAAAAGTAAATATTAAGAGTTGGTGTTTACGCTTACTTGATCAGCGGTTTCTTTCGCTAAAGTACGAGCAAGATCCGTATTTTCTGCACGCGCAGTTGCCACACCCATACGACGTCGTTTGAAACCTTCTGGTTTACCAAACAGGCGTAAGTCGGTATTTGGGTTAGCCAATGCCGTATTTAAGCCGCTATAGCTTAAGTTATTGGCATCGACCCCAGCATAAATCACTGCACTAGCAGCAACACTATGGCGCGCCGTATTCACTGGCAATCCTAAAATAGCACGAGTATGCAATTCAAATTCGCTTTGAAATTGTGACGCTAGAGTCACTAGGCCAGTATCATGTGGGCGAGGCGAGACTTCACTAAACCAGACCTTGTCGCCTTTAATAAACAGTTCTACACCAAAAATACCACAGCCACCAAGTGCTATTGTCACTTTATTCGCAATACGTTTTGCTTCTTCAAGTGCAGCAACGGTCATAGGTTGGGGCTGCCAGCTTTCTACATAATCACCAGCATCTTGACGGTGACCAATTGGGTCGCAGTAGTGAGTTTCGATTTCGCCAGTTTCAGGATTTTTTGCACGAACGGTAAGTAATGTAATTTCAAAATCAAAATCAATTTGAGATTCAATGATGACAGTACCTTGATTAACACGACCACCTTGCATCGCATATTCCCAAGCAGCATCGACTTCATCGAAACTTTTTATACGAGACTGACCTTTACCTGAAGATGACATTACGGGTTTTACAAAGTTTGGATAACCAATATCGTCACAAGCAGCGCGGAAGCTTTCAATAGAGTCAGCAAAGCGGTAAGCAGAGGTAGGTAAACCAAGCTCTTCAGCCGCAAGACGACGAATACCTTCACGGTTCATTGTCAGGTTTACAGCTTTAGCTGAAGGAATAACAGTGGCAGTTTGGCTCGCTTCAATTTCAAGCAAAACTTCTGTAGCGATGGCTTCAATTTCTGGAACAATTAAATTCGGTTTAATTTTCTCGATGAGCTGTTTTAACTCAGTTGGATTCGCCATATTTAACACATAAGAGAAATGTGCAACTTGCATGGCTGGCGCATGATCATAACGGTCGGCTGCATGTACTTCTACACCAAGGCGTTGTAAAGAAATTACAACTTCTTTGCCAAGCTCTCCTGAACCTAACAATAAAACTTTAAATGCAGAAGACTGAAGTGGGGTACCGAGTGTCACGCTCATGCGAATCGTCCTGACAAAATTATTTTTTTAAGCATAGCAGAACTTATGATGGAGTTAAGCTTTATGACACATAAAAAGATTAATTTTGTCGGACAATTAAGATGTCACTTTTTTAGATATTAACTTGATAATTTAAAAGCAACTCATCTGCATTTTTACCGCGGATACCCCAATTTTCTTTAGGGGTTTCAAAAATCGTAATTTCAATATCTTGAGGAGCTATTTTGCATTGTTCTTCAATATTGCGAAATAAAGTTTGAATGAGTTGTTTCTTAGTAGCTGGGCTACGTCCAACAAACATTGAAAGTTCAATAATAATGTAGTGTTGGCTACGGTCCGAAGGATAGATAAAATTTCCAGGCTTAAGACTAATAAAGCGCTGAAATCTTTTTTCGACAGGATATTTCAACTCTTGAATTAAAGCTTGATGGATTGCATGAGAAAGTAGTTCTCGATACTGCATAATCGTTTGTTCATTCGCGTAAATTTTAACTTGTGACATTTTTATCTCTATGAAGTAGGTAAGATTATCTTTTTAATCAATTCAAAAATTAGATTTTTACGCCAGAAGTTTCAATCTTAAAGGCTTCTGGCTAGGTTTCATTTTATATAAGGAAGATCAGTTTATCTATTTATAAAGGTAAATATGTATAGATCAGGCCATAAACAATTGCGGCAGTTAAAGTTGCTGGAACAATTTTCTTAAATTTAAAATAAAGGCCTGCTAAAACCAGAAAACCGATAAGCATGGCGAAACTCTTATCTGGATTTTCAAGAAGTTGTGGAAGAGTGGCAACCACAAGCATGGCACTAATTGCAGATATACCAATACAGCCCAAAGCAATTTTTAACCAGACTGAACCGCGTCTTTGCTGTGTACCTTGTAGTTTTTGTATAACAAAGAATGGTCCGAAACGTGAGGTGAAATTGGCAATACCAACAATGATACCAACCAGAATAATCTCTAGGTTCATTTTAAACTTCGACCTCTTCTTGTTGTTTCAGCACATAATGTTTAAACAAGCCGGCTAAAATGCCTGAAAGAATACCAATAAAAATAGCCGCAGATAGGTTAATCCAATAGCAGGACAACGCTGAAACGACTAAAGATACAGCAACTACAAGGCTATGCTTTTGCTCAAATGCTGCCAATAAAAAACTTAAAAATAAAGCTGGAAGTAAAAAGTCTAATGCTGCTTGTAAAAATTTTGGAAGATGAGCGACTTGATCTGCAAATAATCCACCTAACAATGAGCCAGTTGCCCAAGCCATCCAACTAAATAGACTTAAGCCCAACATCCAAGACTCGGACCATTGCTGACGACGTTGTGACAGTTGGATCATTCCACTGGCAAAAACTTCATCTGTTAAGCCCCAAGCCCACACCGCCGTTTTTTTAAGATTTAATTTGTTTGAAATCAGGTTGTATAGCGCTGGTCCATAAAGCACATGGCGAATATCAAGTGCAATGACTGTTAATGCAGTTAACCAAATAGATGAACCGCTAGCCAAAAGCGCGACAACCAAGAACTGGCTAGCTCCGGCATACATTGAACAAGATAGGAAAAAAGCTTCCCATGGTGTAAAACCAAACTGATATGCAGAAACACCAAAGGCAAAAGAAACGGGTAAATAGGTGAGTACGATAGCTTGACTATCTTTGGCGCCTTGCCAAAAAGTTGCCGTTTGGGCAGGCATCAATTGTTGTTCGGACACAATACACCTTGGCAATAAACCAAATGATAAAAATACTTGAAAGATTGAGTATTGTAGCCGAATTTAATAGCATAGTGCCGAAATGTTTAATCGGCAGTTTGCTATGTTCAACGCAAAGATTCGTTTAGTTTATATCGCCATGTTGAGTGCAGGTATTTTTACATTGCAGGGCTGTGACAATGGTAATCATGAGGCAGAAAAAAAAGTAGAAATTAAGCCAGCACCTAAACTAACCAATGATGCAACTGTTTATGCTCAAAAAGCATGGACATTGATTAATACGGTTGAGCATGTGGTTTATGAAAAGCAACTGAGTCAAATCGATGACAAAGTTCGCAAACCTTTACGTCAATTGAGCACTGACTGGCGTATTAATGTAAAAATGACGGACTCAGTAACTGAAGGGAAATATGCACTTTGTCGTAAAGCTTTAACGAGTCTAGATGTGTGGGCACGCGAAACGCTTGAAAATAATAATTCAGTTGCTAAGAAACAAGCAGATTATGAGCGAGATAAAGCTCAGTG
>NZ_JRVL01000101.1:0-14833 GCF_054823985.1 Acinetobacter sp. GN11
TGATCAAATTAAACGAGCTGTGTGTAAATACAGTAGAGGTAGCCCAAAATTGCTAAAGCAACGACAGGGGCAACAATCTTTGACCATGTAGGTACAGAAACCTCAGTAGCTTGTTCTTCAATATGCAAATCATCATGATGAGGTTGGGCTTGGTGAACCATTTGGTTGAACTCCTTCATTGTTGTATCCAATGATAGCTCTTCTTGTTCCACAGGTTTAGAACCAATTAATTCATTTAGATGGTTTGTTGACCAAACCCAATCTTCTGCCTGACCTGATAAGTGTTCTACTTGACCTAAAATTAATTCTTTTAAGCCATTATGCCCAAAACCACCTGTTTCATCGAGTTGGTTAAGTTCTGCTAACTGCAAAGTTAAAATTTCAGAAATACTTTGTTCTAGTTCTGCATTTTTTAAAGTCGACTGATTATGCTTAGACGTTGTTAAATGGCGAGCAACTTCCTGAATATAAAGTGGATCTGCAGCTTTGATTTCTTGATAAATCTTATTGTCATCTTGGCGCCATAAACTAATCAGTTTTCCAAGCGCAAGAATATTCACTTCATCAATCAGTTTATTTTTTTCATTAACTGGATATTGATTTAAAAGCTGAGGCTTTTGAATTTTTATCTGCTCAGCAAAGTATTGGACTAAATCAAATGCCATGCTTTCTTCCTCTAAATTTAATCTAAAATTCTTAACGTTGGTTTTTTCTTGGTCGATGTTGTTTCAATTGCTTCTTGTACTTCTGACCCTACTGTATTTTCTACAGGCGTGACATTGGCATATTCTTCAGGATCAAAGAATAAACCTTGTCCATTTTCACGTGCATAAATACCTAAAACAGCCTGAATAGGTACATAAATGTCTTTTGATGCTCCCCCGAAACGAGCAGAAAAAGTAATGGCTTCATTTCCGATAATAAGTTGATGAACAGCATGAGGCACGATATTTAAAACGATTTGGCCATCTTTAACAAATTGCTGTGGAACATCGGTATGTGGCTGTGTCGCATCTACTAATAGATAAGGAGTAAGTTGGTTATCACAAATCCATTCATAGATTGCACGAGCAAGATAAGGACGTGTAGGGGTTAAATCAATAGTTTGCTCAGACATATCACACTATTCCATATTTAATAGTTCATTGTAACGGTTTTTCTCTTGAGCCGTCATTGATTTAGCAAAAGAAGGCCTCTCAAAGATACGTTTACAATACAAAAGTATCGGTCGACAATGCTGTTTAGGTAAATCGATTCCCATGCTATTTAATCTTAAAAAGATAGGTGCAAGCATGCAGTCCAAGATTGTGAAATGCTCAGACATAAAATAGGGGAAATGCTGAAATAGGGGAGTAAGTGAAACTAAAGTTTCACGTAATTCTTTTTGAGCTTTTTGCTTTTGTTCTATATTTAAAGAATCAGCATGCTTTAACATCTGATCTGCTAACTTGAACCAGTCGTTTTCAAGTCTCCATATATATTGACGCTGTTCCGCACGCATCATTGGAGCATCCGCGTAAAGCTTACCTTGACGATAACGATCATCTAGATATTCAGCAATAATAGGCGCTGAAAATAATTTAAGATTTTGCTCGACCAACATCGGCAATTGGTTATAAGGATTCAAACTTGCCAAATCTTCGTCTTCATGGTCAGTTACGATCAATTGATATTTGATTTGCTTTTCTGCTAATAAGAAACGAATCCAGTGAGAACGGAAATCATCAGCATGACTGTAAAGGGTAATCCCCTGAATAGAGGTGTTTTCGACCGACATATCACAAGACGACGTGGTTGAGTGAATCGATTAGGATACTAAAAATGCGCTTGGAAATCACGGTTCTAACGAGATAGTTTGTTTATATTTATAAGTTTGCATTTTATTGTTCTATTTTCATAATAAAAAAGCCTTGGAAAAATCCAAGGCTTTTTGTCCAACTCGATAAACGAATTAACGTTTAGAGAATTGAGGACGCTTACGAGCTTTACGTAAACCAAGTTTCTTACGTTCAACTTCACGAGCATCACGAGTAACGAAACCAGCTTGACGAAGAACAGGTTTTAAAGTTTCGTCAGCAGCGATAAGCGCACGAGTAATACCGTGACGGATCGCGCCAGCTTGACCACCGATACCACCACCTTTAACAGTGATGTAAAGGTCAAACTTTTCAGTAACTTCTAAAAGTTCTAAAGGTTGACGAACAACCATACGAGCAGTTTCACGACCGAAATATTGCTCTAAAGTACGGTTGTTAATAACGAGTTTGCCTGTACCAGCTGACAAGAAAACACGTGCAGTTGCGGTCTTACGGCGACCTGTACCATAATTAGTAGCCATGTGCTGTATCCCTTAGATGTCCAAAACTTGTGGCTGTTGAGCAGCATGCGGATGCTCAGTACCAGCGTACACTTTCATTTTTTTGATCATTGCATAACCAAGAGGACCTTTTGGTAACATGCCTTTAACTGCTTTTTCAAGAACAGCTTCAGGCTTGTGAGCAATTAACTTCTCGAAGTTAGTCTCACGGATACCACCAGGGAAACCAGTATGGCGATAATATTTCTTATCAAGCGCTTTTTTACCAGTCACTTGAACTTGTTCAGCATTAATCACAACGATGTAATCGCCAGTGTCAACGTGAGGAGTATAAGAAGTTTTGTGCTTACCGCGTAAACGACGAGCGATTTCAGTCGCAAGGCGACCTAAAGTTTTGCCAGAAGCATCAACAACATACCAGTCATGTTGAACTTCAGCTGGCTTAGCGCTGAGAGTTTTCATTAAACCACTACCTATTATAGTTGGTTTGGACTATGGAATCTGTCCAAACAAAAGGAGCGAGCATTCTAAACGAGTTTGTTCAAAGTCACAAGAAAAATCCAGTTTAAGCCACATAATTTAATCCATAAACCGATGAATGTGGGATATGTTAAAATCAAACAAATTTTCGTTATGTGTCTGGGGTGATTGTGCTGCCTTTATATGTCACTTCCGGTGAGCCGGCTGGTATTGGTCCTGATATTTGCTTGAGCTTGGCCAAGCGAATTGATGAACGCCCTGTTGTTGTTTTGGGTGACCGAAATTTATTAGAACAACGTGCCCAAAAACTAGGGATAGATATTCAATTTGTAGAATATACGGGACAAGCTGAATCATCGTCTTTGGGTGAGCTTTATATAGAGCATGTGCCTTTAGAAACAGCGGTTATTGATGGGCAATTAAATTCAGCTAATGCGGCTTATGTATTAGAACAATTACGCCGTTCGGCTGATTATGCAATGTCTGGTAAAAGTGTTGGGGTCGCCACTGCTCCTGTACAAAAGTCAGTCATTAATGATGCAGGCATTTTGTTTAGTGGTCACACTGAATATTATCAAGAGATTGCAGGTGTAGAGCGCGTCGTCATGATGCTTGCAACCAAAACTCTGCGTGTTGCTTTAGCGACTACACATTTGCCTTTAAGAGATGTTGCTGATGCAATTACCAAAGAGCGGTTACATCAAGTCATTGATATTTTAATACACGACTTAAAAACTAAATTTAAGATTGTTGATCCGCGCATATTAGTGTGTGGCTTAAATCCTCACGCGGGTGAAGATGGCTATTTAGGTCGTGAAGAGATTGATACCATTAATCCGGTACTCGAAACTTATCGGGCGCAAGGAATTAAAATGAGTCTAAGCTTGCCTGCTGATACCTTATTTACCCCAGAGCATCTTAAAAATGCTGATGCTGTACTTGCGATGTACCATGATCAAGGTTTACCTGTGTTAAAATCACAAGGGTTTGGTGAGGCCATCAATATTACATTGGGTTTGCCGTTCATCCGAACTTCGGTCGATCATGGCACTGCATTGTCTTTGGCTGGGACCGGTTTGGCAAAAAGCTCAAGTTTAAATGTCGCTGTCGATTTAGCTTTATCTTTGGCAGCGAGCTAAATTTTTCATGTTGGAAATGTTCTATGTATCAAATTAATGCCCTAAACCCGAAAGATGAAGGGCATAAAGCTCGTAAACGTTTTGGTCAAAACTTCTTACATGATCAGCGAGTCATTGCCAAAATCGTGCGCTCGGTGAATCCGCGTGCGGGTGAAAATGTTGTTGAAATTGGACCAGGTTTGGCTGCTTTAACTTCTCCTTTAATTGGAGAGTGTGATGCATTAACAGTGGTTGAGCTAGATCGTGATTTAGCTGCAGGCTTACCAGAACGCGTTCCACATCCTGAACGTTTAACTATTATAGAAGCTGACGCATTAAAATATGATTTTAACGAGCTGGTAAAGGATGGTCGACCATTACGTGTGGTTGGTAATTTACCTTATAACATTTCAACTCCATTACTTTTTCATCTCTTGGAATTTGGCAGTAAAGTTAAAGATATGCACTTTATGCTGCAAAAAGAAGTGGTTGAACGTATTACCGCCGAACCGAACTCAAAAGAATATGGGCGCTTGTCGGTAATGATTCAGTATTATTGCCAACCTACGTTTTTATTTGAGGTACCAGCTGGCGCATTTAACCCGCCACCTAAAGTAACGAGTGCTGTTTTCCGCCTTGTTCCATATGAACAGAAACCAATTGTTGCAAAAGATGAAAAAGCTTTAGCTCGATTGGTTGGTCATGTATTTACCCAACGTCGTAAAACCCTAAGAAATAGTCTTAAAGGTATGATTGCTGAAGATGGTTTTGAAAAAGCAGGCGTTGATCCGATGGCTCGTCCTGAAACTTTAACACTTGCTCAATTTGTTGCTTTAGCCGATCAAATGGTGGGATAAATGACTAAACGTTTTAATTATGTGATTGGCGATGTACAAGGGTGTTTTGAAGCTCTGAAAGCCTTACTTAAAGAAATACGTTTTGATCCAGACCAAGATTTTTTGTGGTTTGCAGGTGATTTGGTTGCTCGTGGTGAAAACTCAGTAGGTGCCTTACGTTTTGTTAAAAAACTTGCTGATCGCGGTGCTGCTGCAACGGTACTCGGAAATCATGATCTAACTTTAGTTGCTGGCGCGCGTGGTTTAAAAGAGATTAAAGAAAAAGATCGCACGCAGGACGTTATTGATGCAATTGATGGCGATGAGTTAATCGACTGGTTGCGTAAACAACCTTTATGTTTATTCCCAAACGAGCACACAATTCTTACTCATGCAGGTATACCTTGCATTTGGGATGCCCAAAAAACTGCAACGCTTGCAAAAGAGGTTGAAGCAGTACTCTCACATCAAGATTTATCTGTATTGGATGCCTTTTTGGCAGAAATGTATGGCTCAAAACCAGATTTGTGGGAAGATGACTTAACGGGTTCAGCTCGTTTACGTTGTATTACTAATTATTTGACCCGTATGCGTTTAACCAACGCAGAAGGGGCTTTAGAGTTCAGTTTTAAAGATGCTCTAGATGCGCCAATGCCAGAAGGCTATTTACCTTGGTTCGAATTTCCAAGTAAAGCTGCTGAGACTCATCAGATTATTTTTGGTCATTGGGCTGCGCTAGAAGGTAGAAGCATCAATGAGCAAATCCAGAATATTGATGGCGGCTGTGTTTGGGGCAGAAAGCTAATGGCTTATCGTCTTGAAGATAAAGAAATCTTTGCTGTCGATAATCCAGTGCAAATATAGTGAAAGCAATTCTTTTCATGAGTGAAAATAAAAAAGCCGCATAAGCGGCTTTTTTAACTATTCAACACGTATCCATATTTGGTTACGGCCTAATGCTGAAACCCCAAGGTATCCACGCAGATGGAGAAGTTTACCACTTGCGTTAAGTTTTGCTTTAAGTCCATAAACTTTACCAGTGTTAGGATCTAAAATTCTCCCACCTGTGTAATTAGAACCGTCTGTTCGCTTTAAACCCGTTGCAATATCCAATCCTAAAATTGGTTTATTGGTATATGGTGCTGGGCAATTGTCACAAATCTCTTTAGGGGTATAACCCGGACGAGGTGTAACTTTAACCACTTTTCCAGCATAGGTTCCATTGGCTTCTTTTCGTATTTCTACCTGTGCTTTTGGAGCACTTGTCTTATCATCAATTGTTTGCCAAAGACCTGTAATATCTGCTGCAAATGTAGCAGTATTAATCCCCAGTAAGAGCATAGCTCCAATAAAAATTTTCCCCATAATTAAAAATCCTTTTAACTTTGAAAGATCATCTTATTTCTAATTGTTAACTGGTTCAATGTTTATTTAAACTACTTTTTAATCAATGTATTCCAAAAGATAACATGAATGTCGGCAGCCAAATCGCAGTAAATACACCATTTAAAGCCATACCAAATGCAGCGTAGCGACCTGCAACTGGTCCGCGTTGCCAAGCTTGAGCTGTTCCTATGGCATGCGCAGCTAAACCTAAGGCTAAACCTGATGCTCTTTCATCATGAATATGTTTAAGTAAAAATGGTGAAAAAGCTGCTCCAATAACGCCAGATAAGATAACAATAAGAGTCACCAGCGTTTCAGGAGCATGCAATAACGTTGCGATATTCAAGGCGATAGGGGTAGTCACCGCGCGGGTTGCAAATGCAAGAATGGTAGGTTCCGACATATGTAACAAGTAAGCGAGGCCCATAGGCAAAGCAACAGCGCTAATACTTGCAAAAAGTAAAATCCCAATGACTGATTTAATTGGAAGATCATCGTAACGCATTGCAGCTAAAGGAATAGCTAAGGCTACTGTGACATAACCTAATAGATGACCAAATAAGTCATTCACATAAAGGCGATACTGTTCATAAGGAACTTGTAAAACTGAAAGTAATGCAATAACAATGAACATGCCGAAAACTAAAAGTGGAATTTGCGGAAAGCGTCGATTTAAAGGTTTTGCACACAGATAACCAATGAGTGTGATCAAAAAACCGTAGAAAATCGTAAACATTTTATTCTCCTTATAACCAACGTTTTGCCATTTTTGCATAGACCCACAAAGGTATAAGGGTGCTGACCACTAAAACAAAAAGGAATAGTGGAATTTCTTTTCCCATATGCACCAACATAATTAAGGAGCCGGCACAAACAGGTAAAAAAGCAAAACCACTTTCTTTCATGATTTTATTATTCGTATCGACTATTCGAAGAGGGATTTTTTTGAACTTTCTCCAAATAATCAAAACAGTGAGTAAGCTGATTAACCCGACCAGATTACCTAATTCTGGATGACCAAAAGCACGCATGACGATGACAGAGCCTTCACGAAAACCAATAATGAGTAGTAAAGTTGCTACCCATGCTGTCAAGTCTATACTTTTGATCTTATCCATATTTTTTATCTCTAAAAGTTTACTTATCGAGTTTTAACTGATCTCGCCCTTGATTTCAAACTCTTCCAATGGTCGCTTAAATTGATTAGCACGTTCTCCCAAGATTTCTTCTAAGGGTAGTTTTGCTTGGCGAATAAGCTTTTCCAGCTTATGTGGTGCAATACGTACATCAATATGTAATAAGCCTGCATCATCGTAGTGTTCAGACTCAATCACATTTAAGGCATAAAGTTGGGTGCGAAATTTGCCATAAGCAGGTTTAAGAATCAGAGAAAACTTTTGAATTTGACCCATTAAACATTCTTGTACTGCTTTTTGAAGTAATTCTAGGCCAAGGCCAGCATGAGCTGAAACATAAACTCGATCTGGTACATGTGGCTCGGCATAAACAATTTTGGCTTCTTCACCACTTAAGTCAATTTTGTTGTATACCCGAAGTACTGGAGCGTCTGCACCAATCTCTTTTAATACGCCTTCAACTGCTTCAATTTGATCAAGCATGTCATGACTATTACTATCAATGACATGTAGTAAAAGCGTGGCTTCTAGGGTTTCTTCAAGTGTTGCTTTGAATGATTCAATTAAATCATGCTGTAAGTTTCGTACAAAACCTACCGTATCTGCGAGCACTACAGTACCAATACCATCCCATTCCAAACGGCGTAATGTTGGGTCGAGTGTTGCAAACAATTGGTCGGCTGCGTAGACATCACTTTTCGCTAAAATATTAAATAGAGTCGATTTCCCAGCATTGGTATAGCCTACTAAAGACACAGTTGGAATGGCTGCCTTTTGTCTTGCAGCACGTCCCTGTATACGTGTTTGATGTACTTTTTCTAATTTATCTTTTAATTGGGCAATACGTACACGAATGAGACGACGATCTGTTTCTAGTTGCGTTTCACCGGGACCACGTAAGCCAATACCACCTTTTTGTTGCTCAAAGTCGGCTGACCAACCACGAATAAGACGGGTAGATAAATGCTTAAGCTGTGCAAGTTCGACCTGTAATTTACCTTCATGCGTACGGGCACGTAGCGCAAAAATATCTAAAATTAATCCTGTACGATCAATGACTCGGCATTTTAATATTCTTTCTAAATTTCGTTCTTGAGCGGGTGACAAAGCATGGTCAAAAATCACCAGACTTGCTTCTAGTTCCTGAACTCGCTCTGCAATTTCTTCGACTTTTCCTGAACCAATAAAAAATTTAGGATTGGGTTTATTTCGCTGAACCTTAATATGTTCAAGGATATCTGCACCAGCAGACTGTGCAAGTAGAGCAAACTCTTCGGCATCCAGATCATCTAATAATTGTACTGAAACACTCACTAAAATTGTGCGTTCACCGCCTTGATGCCGATCAACATATTCCACGTGGTTATAAATCCTGAAAATGGGAAAACTTTATTCTAGATGAAACTTATGCAAAAGGGGAAAGCGTTTGTTCTTATCCTTTAGATTAGTTAAATGCTGTTAGAGGTGTCTGAATTTATTTTTTCCCCGTTCTCTATCATCAATGCAAGTTTATTCTGAAACGTATAGAATGCTCGAGATGGGTATAACAATGATTGATCGTTAGTGAAATTTTATGGCTCAAACGCAAAGTATAGTTAATTCAACGTTAAAGAAATTATCAAAAATAGGTTTGTACGGAAAAAAAGTCACTTCGGCTACCGCTGCAATTAGTGAAGGTTTTTATTTAGTTTATCGACACGGCCTTTATAAAGATCCTAATAATCCGGTCAATACACGCTACGTTCAATATTTTTGCCGCCGTTTATGTCAAGTTTTTAACTTAGATGTAGAAGTACATGGAACAATTCCTAGAGAACCTGCTTTATGGGTAAGTAATCACATTTCTTGGCTCGATGTTGCTGTTTTAGGTTCAGGTGCTCGTGTTTTCTTTCTTGCTAAAGCTGAAATTGAAAATTGGCCCATTTTAGGAAATCTAGCCAAAGGCGGTGGTACTTTATTTATTAAGCGTGGATCTGGGGATTCCGTTAAAATTCGTGAGCAAATTACCGAATTTTTAAAACAAAATATTCCTGTACTATTTTTCCCTGAAGCAACGACTACAGAGGGACATTCTGTTAAGAAAGTACATGGTCGTTTGCTCGGGGCTGCTATTGAGGCTCAACGCCCAGTACAGGTATGTTTAATTTGTTATGTAAACCGTGATGGACAATTAGATACAGTTGCGCCATTCATTGGCGAGATGTCTTTTGCCGAACATATTCAACGTGTACTTGAAATGCCGAGAGTAACTGCTCATCTGTTAACTTTGCCACCAATTTCCGTGGAAGGGCATGATGTGAAGAGTTTAACGCGTGAAGTTCAAGAAAAAATGGTAGAAGGCTTGGCTCAACTACATCAAAAAGTACTTAAGCCAAAAAATTAATTACATAAATCCTTCAAGTGGCAGCCATGAAAGAAATTTCATGCCTGCTTTTTGCCACCATTTCATCTCGGGTTCTTGTCTATAAATTAAAGGACCATTGGGCGTTTCTTGCTGCCAATAAATATGATTATTTGAGTCAAGCTTTAGCTTATAAGCATATTTATTTAAATTTTCATCCATCGTATGGTGAATTGTCTTAGCCAACGACGGGCTATCTAAAATTACGCCAATTTCAGTATTTAAATAAGCTGAGCGTGGATCAAAATTAAATGAACCAATAAAAACCTGTTCATCTAATGCCATCAGTTTTGTATGTAAACTTGAGCGGCTTAATCCTTTCATGTTTACTTTCGCTTTAGTGGCAAGCTCATCAGTATTTTTATTTAAATCTCTTTTATCAGGGGTAGGTAAAAACTCATAAAGTTGTACGCCGTTCTTAAGAAGTTCTTTACGGTACTTCCCATAAAAGGCATGCACAACGGCAACGTCATTCGCTTTAAACGAGTTAGTTAAAACACGTACCTCGACGCCTTCTTTAGCAAGTGTGCTTAAAATTTTAGCGCCTTGTTTTTCAGGAATAAAATAAGCTGAAATTAAATCAACGTTGCTTTCTGGTTTTTCTAGATGGTTAATTAACTGGAAATTCAGGTGCTCTTCTTTTTTAGCCTTTGATTTGATTTTATCAGGCGAGTCTTTTACGACTTCTGCTTTAACCCAGTCGAATTGAATATTGTGATTTAACCATTTATCAAATGCATGTGATTTTGCAGTTAAATTTAGAAAGTTTTGGACAGTTGCTTGTTGGTAATGAGCTTCAAGTTGCTCTTTTAATCCTTCATAGCGTAAACGGTGCTGCTCTGGGCTTACAATACTTTGAACTGAATAGGCGTATTCATGATTCCAGTAGTCATCAAAAGAATTCACAATGTCATCAACAGCAGCACCGACCAACATCACATCGACATCAGAAAATTGATAGCTATCGCTTACATTATAATATTGATTGGTCATGTTACGTCCGCCAATAAGAGCAACCTCATTGTCGGCAATAAAACTTTTATTGTGCATGCGACGATTGATACGTTTTAAATCAAGCACCATATCCATCGCACGATATTTACGAAAACGGTATGGGTTAAAAAGCTTCACTTCAATATTTTTATGCTGAGAAAGGGCGAGTAAAATCCCTTCTATTTTTTTGGCATTATTGTCATCAATAAGAAGTCGAACTTTTACCCCGCGATCAGCTGCCCGAATAATCGCGTGCAAGGCTAAAGCACCAACTTTGTCGTTGTCCCAAATGTAATATTGTAAATCTAAAGTCTTTTCGGCTTTATCAATTAATCTTAGGCGGGCTGCTAGAGCCTCCAATGGATCATTTAAGACGTGGTAACCGGTTAGCTTGGGGTTTTGCTGACGTAATGGAGTAACAATTTGAGCAAGTGAAGTCTCCGATGTGTCGATATCATTTGCATATTCTAATGGTTCAACCCTATGTTTTGGCAGAGTACTGCATCCTGTCAAACCCACAGCAAAACTAGAACATAGGACTATAGAGACTTTTATCAAAAAGCCTTTAGCTTGTTGATTCGTTTGAAGCTGTTTGGAATGAGAGGATTGTGCCATAATCAGTACATACGATAACGTGAGCTAGAGTATAATTCGTGCATATTGAAAGATAAATATTGAATTTGATTACTAGCAATCAATATAAGATAAGTCGAGAGTCGTAATGTGGAATCCAAATTCAATTATTTTTTGTTTTTACTTTATATTTTCAATACTTGCTTTATGGGCGATTTCTGAAGCTTGGATTCACCAATCTCGGACCGAGACGATTCATCCATTTAAAGCTTTTGTTCATTTACTCGCATTTTATCTCTCTTATCTACTTATTCCTCTCTGGTTTTTTAATTTATATGCTGCTTGGATTGGTTACTACTCAATTCATCAAGGTATTTTTATCTTTTTCTTAAGTGGTGTTTTAATCTACGCCCGATTTATTGAACCTCATCTTGTACGTGTCGATACTCATCAATATCGCTTAAATCCAGATCGTAGTTTTACTAAACCTGTAAAAGTAGCGTTAATTGCAGATTTACATATAGGTTTATTTTCAGGGCATGAACGTCAGCTAAAAACAATAGTTAAAAAACTAAATGAGCAGCAACCAGATTTAGTGGTTGTGGCAGGTGACTGGACCTATGAGCCAGAAGATAGGCTGATTCAAGAATTGAGTGTTTTAAAAGAAATTCAGGCGCCTGTTTACTCGGTTCCTGGCAATCATGATGAGCAATATCCTGGGCCACCAATTCAAAAATTATTAAAAGATGCCTTGTTTTATAATGAAGTTGTTGATATCGAAGGAAAAATTGTTGATTTTGAAGAATTTCGTTTGATTGGTATTGGCGATCTCTGGGCTGGGAAAACTGATATGCGTTCTATGCCAGATTTACCCCAAGACAAACCTTGGTTAATTTTGTCCCATAATCCCGATACGGTTGATATGGTGCCTAAATTACCAAATCGTCCATTAATGTTATCTGGACATACACATGGAGGGCAGGTGGAGCTTCCATGGTTAACTAATTATATTATGAAAAAAGTATCAATTTTAGGGCATAAAAGAGGGCTTTATTCCCATGAACATGCAGATGTCTTTGTTACCGTTGGCACAGGAATGGTCGGAATTCCTTTACGTTTTAGAGTGCCACCAACCATTGATATTATTGAGTTAGTTTAAAATAAAAAAGCCAATCACAAAGGATTGGCTTTTTTATAAATTGAAAATTATGGAATAACCACAATAGCAACACGTCGGTTAATCGCACGATTTTCATTGGTTGTATTTGGAACATAAGGTTGCGTTGACCCACGACCAATCACGTAGATATTTTCTTTCTTAAACCCGCGAGCTAAGAAAAGATTTGCCACACTTTGTGCACGTTCTTCAGACAGCTTTTGATTATAAGCAGCATCGCCGACATCATCAGTATGACCTACAATTTTCAATTTATTTAGATCATATTTATTCAATTGATTTGCTAGACGTACTAACTCAGCTTCATGACTTTGTTTTAACTCTGCATTATTAAAGTCAAATAACAAACGTTCTGGTAAACCTAAAGTCCATCCTTCATCGGTAAGCACAAAACCTTCTTTTTTGAGCAATTTTACCTGACGATATTTTAATGGACCAAAACTCAGGCACCCTGCAAGAGTAATGCATAGCAATGCAATAAAGGAGAGTTTTAGAGATCTTGTATTCATAGATTAGCCTAAATTTAATTTTCAGGTTTATAGATAAACCAGTGTTCATCCGAAGTTTTAGCCTTATACATTGCTTGGTCTGCTTGCATAATGAAATCTTCGGGGCTAGATGCAAATTGTGATAAAGCAATACCTACACTAAAACTGAAGTAAATGGTCTGACCATTCAGATGCAAAGGTTCTTTACAGCTTTCGAGTAAATTTTCAGCAATAGATATTAAATGATCAGCATGACTAATGGAATGCAAAATGACAGCAAATTCGTCGCCGCCTAATCGTGCAATAAAATCTTGATGACGTAGACGAGTTTGCAGACGATTCGCCATTTCTTTTAAAACTTCATCTCCAGCTAAATGGCCGAATTGGTCATTAATCGCTTTGAAGTTGTTGTTATCAATGAATAATAAAGCAGACTTATTATCAAACCCTTTATCTTCAAACATGTCTAAGAGGATCTGATAAAAATAATGTCTATTAGGCAATAAGGTGAGTTGGTCATGATGAGCCTGAAAGGATAATTTACGATTTTCCTTTTGTAGCTGGTTATCCCATATCTGAATTTCTTCAAGTAACTCGTTAAAAACGGTATTTAAATCTTGAAATTCTTTAATTCGATTATAAGGAAAACGAAGATTATAAGCTTTTTGTTCACTTACAATTTGAGCAATATTCGTAAGCGGATAAATAGCCTGCATAATTTGACGATAAGTTAAGTTTACTGACCACCACAAAGCGCAAACAATAAACAACATCGCAATTGCAAGCCCTACCATAATCATTTTTAGGAACTGCAATATTTTTTCGGAACTACCAAAAAGAGTGAGTTCACCTACATTTTGTTCGTGATGATAAATTGTAAGATGAACGGGTTCATTTAAAAACCAATGATCAAACCAGCCCTCTAAAATTGAAGTCTGACTTGATAATTTAAAGCTTTGCGCAATTAAATGATGTTCTGAATCATAAATATGAATAGTACGAATTGAATGGTCATTCGTATATTCATTCAAAATTTGCTCAATCGTAATTTTGTCATTAAATACAACTGCAGGCTGAATACGCTCTAATAGCGTATGACTAAGCAATTGCAAATTTTGTTTGGCGTAAGTTTCCATTGTAAAAACAGAAATCGATACAAACGTAAAAGAGCAGATAAAGAAAGTAATTGCGAAAATAGTAAATTGAGATTTTCTAAATAAAGCATGTAATGAAGTGGACTGATACAACTTTGATATCATGACCCTTACTCCGCATTCTTAGCCAAGAGTAATACTCTCGGATCAATATGAACTTTGGAGTGACTTAAAGCATCTAGGTTAACTTTAAAGGTAGTATAATTATTTTGGTTATATAAACAGAAGATACTTCCTATTTCACATTCTGAATTATTAATGCTTAAAGAAAGTAAAGAACGATAAGGATAGTTCTGAATAAGACTTTGTTGTTGCTGGGGCGTAGTAGTAGAGAAATAAACAGCCTGACAATGTGACCGAGCAAAATCTTTCGCGTTTACAGTTTGAACACGATAATTATAAGACATTTGCTGGATATAAGATTGAAAGGTAGATGTAATAGAGGGATTATCAATAACACAAAGAGTAGGAGTGTTTACATTCTCCCACTTACTGTAGCTTAGAATAGATAAAGTAAGCACATAAAAGTTATGTTTTGAATTGGCATAACAAGGCCCACTCGTAGCAAACACTACAAGTATGCAAACAAATACTTTTTTAGCGAACTGCCACATGGTGAGTTAATGCCAAACTATTGCACGAATAATCTATTCTACATGAAGTTGATAAAGTAAAAAAAGTTTAATATCTCATCTAAAGTTGACTGAAGTGCCTAAAAAGGAGGCATATATATGACTTTTTTCGCAAAATAGAAGAAAAAAGCGGCACTCGATA
>NZ_JRVL01000102.1:0-10425 GCF_054823985.1 Acinetobacter sp. GN11
CTGATTAAATTTAAATATTGAAAAGTAAGTGATTTCAGTTGAATGGTTTAAAGCAAATTCTAAATATTTTGGAAATGACTATTCATTTTTCGAGTTTTAAAAATCACAATCACATGATTATTAAGTTTATTTTGTAATTTTGGCATTTTTATTGCTTAATTACTCTTATCTTTAGTACAACATTTGATTTACTAACTTATAAATGATGATTCAAACCGTCTTGCTCTCTTATGGTGTCTTTTTCATATGAAAAATGCACCAAATAGACACGTCTTTTTATTTTGCACTATATTTGTGCGTTGGATGCTGTAATGAAGTCATTGGTTTCAATACTTACTTTACTCATTCTATGTGGATGCTCTTCATCTGAACAAAGTAGAAAAACTAAAGAAAACTTAGCAGCCCATTCGATATGTGTTTTTGATAGTACAAATACAAAAGTTTGTGTAGCCAAACCAGCCCAAAGAATAGTTTCTCTATTTGAGTCAGGTTTAGATGGCTTATATATGCTGGGGCAAGGTCATAAAGTGATTGGCATACCAGCCGAAGTATACATCCAACCTTTATTATTCAATGCCTATTCAAAAATAGATCAACGCATTGCCAATAAACAGCTTGCGGCGCCTTCACAAGGGGCAAATGCAACCAATACTGAAAGTCTTGTGTTGTTAAAACCTGATCTGGTGATTTTAGGGAGTGGGCAAACCCAAACGATTGACCTGTTGCGGCAGTTTGGCATTGCTGTATATGTCATGGAGTCAGGTACTTACCAGCAAGTAAAAGAAGAGCTATCAGAAATTGCCGTTTTGAGCGGTGCCCAAAAGCGTGCTCAAGAAATTTTAAGTTTTTCTGATGAAATTGTGGCGGAGGTTGCAGCAAAAACTGCACGTCAGCCAAATAAGCAATCGATTTACTATGCGTGGTCAGGAGGGCGGATTTTTTCTACCTCGGGACGTCAGTCGATTACTAATGACTTTATTGAGCTGGCGGGTGCTTTCAATATTGTTCAGACCGATGCAAATCAACCTAATGTGAACCCCGAGACTTTAATTGAATGGAACCCAGACAATATCGTGCTTTGGAATACCAACCCAAAACTGATTTATGAACGAAAAGAATTACAAGGCTTAAGCGCTGTACAAAACCGAAAGGTTTTTAATTTGAGTCCCGCATTTATATATAACCCGCATACCATCAAAATTATTATTACGGCGATTTATTTGAATCACAGTATTTATCCTGAACAGTCCGATTTACCTGTAAGTGCTTTACAACAGCGTATTTTAACCAAGTTGTATGGTGAGCACCTTGCAAAAGCGTTGGTGCAATGAATATGGAAAAGCTGAAATATTATTGGTTTTACCCGTTACCCGTCGTCATGATTTTTATCTCGTTGCTCATAGGGCCAACTCAGACCTTGAGTGCATGGGACTATTTGCGGTGGGGTGTGCAACCAGTCTTCGGTACACCATATTTTGATGCTGAACAATTTGGACTGATGCAAAATATTCTTGTGAATGTCAGGCTACCCAGAATTTTACTGACCTTTATGGTGGGGGCTGCATTAGCAACCGCGGGTAATGGCTTGCAGGCATTATTTCGTAACCCCTTAGTTGACTCATATGTACTGGGTATTTCATCTGGCGCTGCGTTCGGTGCAGCCTTGGCACTTTCTTTAAGTTGGCTTTCACCCAATCTATCCGCCTTTATTTTTGGTGTTTGCGCCGTTGCCTTAACGTATTTATTTGCTCATCAAAAACATGAAAGCCAGACGTCTTTAGTGATGGTAATTTTATCGGGCATGATTGTTTCTGGGCTGTTTTTGGCAGGACTTACAGTTATTCAATACTTAAGTGATCCATTTAAACTGCAAGCCATTGTGCAATGGACCATGGGCAACTTACATCAGGCTTCTTGGCAAAAGGTTCAATACGCCGTGCTACCAATTTGCATTGGACTTGCCGGATTATTTGCTATGCGTTGGCGCTTAAACTTAATGGCACTTGGTGCTGAAGAGGCGCAGGCTGTGGGTGTTAACCCTCGCTGGGAACAGCTTCTTTTAATTGCTCTGGTGACTGTATGTACTTCAACTTCTGTGGCTGCAGCAGGCATTATTAGTCTATATGGATTGTTTATGCCGCATATTGTGAGAATGTTGGTTGGGCCAGATCACCGCTACAGTATTCCTGCCAATATGGTGTTGGGTGGCAGTTTTCTACTCATGATTGATAACTTTTCTCGGGTTTTGCTGACGTTTGAAATACCGATTGGTATTTTTACCATGTTACTTGGCGCGCCATTTTTCTTATTATTAATGAAAACACAGAGGACTCATTGGGCATGATTCAAATTGATCAGCTAAATTATGCCTATGGGCACAAACAGGTTCTCAAAAATATTCATCTGGAGTTTCCTGAAAATCAGTTTTCAGTCATTTTAGGGCGCAATGGCTGTGGTAAATCGACACTTTTTAAGCTGATGGCAGGCCTAGAACCCGTAAAAGATGGATTGATCCGTTACTCTGGAAAACCATTATCGGACTTTAAAGGTAAAGATCGGGCAGCATTACTTGGTTTTTTACCGCAGTTTCATAAAACCGTATTTCCATTTTTGGTTAAAGATGTCGTGATTACGGGACGCGCGGCTTTTAGCCGATATCGTCCTTCAAAATCAGACTGGAAACGTGTAGACCAAGCTTTAATTGATTTAGACATTGAGCATTTGCGTGACCGTCCTTATACCGAGCTATCGGGAGGTGAAAGGCAATTGGTTATGATTGCCCGCATTTTAGTACAAGCACCGAAAGTCATTTTGCTCGATGAACCAACCAATCATCTCGATGTTTATTACCAGTCTTACTTAATGAAAAAATTGCGTCAGTTGTCGCGGCAAAATTTTACGGTGATTGCGATTATGCATGATCCCAATTTGGCCTTTTTATTTGCAGATCATCTGTTTTTCATGAGACAACACGAAGTGGTTAAGCCTGAGTCAAAAACACGAATCACCGATCCTAAGTTTTTAAAGAGTGTCTACGATGTTGAGTTCCATGAAGCGATGATTCAAGACAAAACCATTGTTATCCCTGATCATTCTTGGCTGTAAAAAATATGACACTTCACTATCAGCTAGCCGACAAATCAGACTATGCATCTGCGGTAGAGTTTGCACTTTATACTAGACAGCTCTTATTCCCAGAAATCTATCATGGGCAAGTTCCCAAAGATTTAAAAAATTTTGGGCAATATTATGTTAATGATCCATTAGGTTGCTTTATTACGGTAAAAGATAAATACCGTATTATTGGCACTATTGCATATCGGGCGTATGACCATCGTTTTGATTTAAATTTGCCATCTAAGACGGTTGAAGTGGTTAAGTTATTTGTATTGCCTGAATACCGCCGTAATGGCATCGCAACTCAACTATGTGACATGTTGTTTAGCCATGCACAAAAGAATGAAATTACCACTTTGTATTTACATACCCATCCATTTTTACCTGCGGCTGAAGAGTTTTGGCGGCTCCAAGGCTTTGATGTTATTAAAAGAGAATGGATTGATACCTATGACACCATTCACATGAGTAAATATTTATAGCGTTTCATTTTGAACATGAAATCTTTTTTGAAAATGGGTAGGCGGGTAGCCCATAATTTTACTGAACATTGCGGTAAAAGCTGCCGAGTGTTCATAGCCCAAACTAAAGGCAATTTCAGTAATCGAGATATTTTCTTTTAAGGCATTTAAAGCATAAATAATGCAGACCCGATTACGCCAAGCCTGAAAGGACATGCCAGTTTCAGACTTAAACCAACGATGAAAAGTCCGCTCACTTTTATTGTGGTCATGTGCCCAATCTTTAGGGCTACTATGAATGTCAGGATGCTGCATAAACTCAGCACACTGTTTAGATAACAATGTGTTGTGAGGCAGCGGAATAAACAGAGGTAGGGCTGGTGCAGCTTCTAATTCATATAACAATAAATCGATAAGAGCGCCGTCTCGGCCTGCATGTTGGTAGTCAACAGGAAGCTGATTTGCCTGAATGAGCAGTTGATGTAACAAAGGCGAGACTTGTATAACCTCGCAATATGATGCCTGTCTTGGTGCGTTGTTCGCTTCTATATACAAACTATAAGTACTGACTTTAGATAGCCATACCTGATGTGGTTTGCCTGCCGGTATCCATACACCGCTGTACGGTAACACGAGCCATTGTCCATCTTCAGTTTCAACTTTCATTACGCCTTCAGGTGCATATAAGAACTGAGCACGGCGATGGCTATGCGTATCTAACAAAGTATCAGCAGGATAATCTGATCCTAACGCTAGAACCGTTTGCGGTAGATGGTCTACATCGTTGATTGGAATATTACGCATATATTTTTGGCTGAAATAAATAAAAAGATGGCTTTTCTACGTTAGTTTGCCATAGAGCTATTTTATATCATGCCTCTATAAACGTGAGGAAGATAACGATGCTATATGAGCTATTTTTATTTGGACTGCTTTCAGGCGTAACCACTTGGTTATTTGGTTTTGGCGGCGGATTTGTTGCTGTGCCTTTGCTTTATAGCGTCATTATTCAAAAGTGGAGCAGTGAAAGTAGTGTCGGCATACATGCTATGCAAATTGCAGTTGCGACATCAGCGTTTGTCATGCTCTGCTCGGCAAGTTTTGCAACCTTTCGACACTATCGGTCTGGACAGATAGATTGGCAAAAGATCCGCTTTTTATGGAGTGGTATAGCATTTGGTGGAGTTGTCGGTGCGGTAATGGCCTCATTGTTTAGTGGAAACTGGCTTCGCTGGATATTTATGGGTTATGTGTTCGTAACCATTATTGATTGTTATTACCGACCGGGGTTTATGGTGACATCAAGGCAAAAGCAACACTATGGTCAAAAAAGTGAACTCATCAAAGGAGGCATTATTGGCTGGGTTGCAGCACTTTTAGGTGTGGGGGGAAGCGTAATGACAGTTCCTTTATTACGGCGGCGGGGTAGTTCTATGGCAGAGGCTGCGGCTATAGCAAATATTCTCACGCTGCCTTTGTCTTTAACAGCAACGCTGACCTATTGTGTATTGTCAGTTTGGCAATCTACATGGGCACCTAGTGGATTTATTGGCCTGATTTGGTTTGAAGCTGCCTTATTCTTAGTTGCGGGAACATGGATCGGGCTATATTTTTCAGAAAAATTTATTTCAAAACTACCAGATTTATGGCGGGCAAAATTATATCCGCTACTTTTAATCATGGTGCTGCTTGTCATGTTTTTTATAAATTAAATATTTATTTCAACAGCTTGAATAATAATTTTTATTAAAAAACGAATTTCTAGTCGCTCTAAAACTGCAAATTTTATGTCTTAAATGGCTTTGAAAAAAGTTTGAAAATTAGACTTGAAATATATGGTGGCTTTATGCCACTATATATTCATCGAAGGTCATCAGACAAAAAAGAGGATGATATGGCTATCCAGCTTTTAGATGCGGCAAGAAATGAAATTCCAGTGAAATTCACGCAGTTTTCTGGTGGAGAGCGTCATGTTCAAATTGATGAGGCAACCTTAGGTTTACTATTTGGCACGGTATTGGTTCGTGCACAAATGACCACAAGTCACGATGTGATGGACTACTTATTACTTGAAAACATATTGCTGAATCAGGGTTTAACCGTTGACCTAGAAATTCCGTATTTTCCATACGCACGTCAGGACCGTATTTGTGCAGTAGGCCAAGCATTCTCACTCGATGTGATGACGAAGCTACTTAACATTAACGCAGACAAAAAAGCCGGCAAACAAGGCAAGGTGACTGTTTGGGACTGTCATAGTGAAGTAACAACAGCATTACTCGCTGCCAATACTTCTTTTAACGAAGTTGTAAATGTCAGTTCAGTAGACATCATCGCAAAGAGTGAAGCGCTGAGTGCATTGTTGAAAAATGAAAAAACAATACTGATTTGCCCAGACAAAGGCGCAAAAGCACGTACACAAATGGTTGCAGACGCTTTTAATCTTGAGCGCAAACAACCTATCACTATTGTTCAGTGTGATAAAAAACGCGACCCAGTGACTGGCAAAATTTTAGGTACACATGTACATGCGACTGATTTATCTGGCCTAACAGCAGTAATTACCGATGACATTTGCGATGGCGGTGCAACCTTTATTGGCATTGCCAAAGAACTCCGTCGCCTCAATTGCAATAAGGTCGTTCTATATGTGACCCACGGTATTTTTAGTAAAGGATTAGAGGTTTTTGATGGGCTGCTAGATCAACTGTTTACTTCAGACAGCTTTCCACAACAACCATCAGACAAAATTTCAGTAATTGCTTTTGCAGCAAAATAAAGAGAATAAAGATGACTATTAAACTTAATCCATTAAACGCTATCGATTTTTATAAAGCTGATCACAGACGTCAGTATCCAGAAGGCACAGAGTACGTGTACGCAAACTTTACACCGCGTTCATCTCGTCTCGCAAAAATGCTGCCTGATTTTGACGATAAAGTTGTGTTCTTTGGTCTTCAGGGTTTTATCAAACACTTTTTGATAGATACATGGAATGAAGGATTTTTTAAACAACCTAAAGACAAAGTGGTAGCTGCATATAAACGCCGTATGGATAGTTCATTAGGTGAAGGTGCTGTACCCGTTGATCATATTGAAGCATTACATGACTTGGGTTATTTACCATTACGCATTAAAGCATTACCAGAAGGGAGCCGCGTCAATATGCGTGTACCCGTGCTCACCGTAATTAATACCGACCCGCGTTTCTTTTGGTTAACCAACTATATTGAAACTGTATTAAGTGCTGAGCTTTGGAAAAGCTGTACCACCGCAACGATTGCCTACGAGTACAAACGTTTATTAACACAATATGCCGTAAAAACTGGTGCACCACTCGATTTTGTACCTGTGCAAGGACACGATTTTAGTAGCCGTGGTATGAGTGGAATTTATGATGCGGCGCAATCAGGTGTGGGTCACTTAACCAGTTTTATTGGAACAGACTCGGTTGCTTCAATTGACTATGCAGAAGAGTATTACAATGCAACAGGTGTGATTGGGGTTTCCGTACCAGCGACCGAACACAGTGTGATGTGTATGGGCACTGAAAACAGTGAGCTAGAAACATTTAAGCGTTTAATCTGTGAGCTTTATCCATCTGGTGTTGTCAGTATTGTGTCTGATACTTGGGATTTTTGGCGAGTGATTACAGAGTTTACGGTGGCTTTAAAACCTGAAATTCTGGCAAGACAACCCAACGCTTTAGGCTTGGCTAAATTGGTTTTCCGTCCAGACTCTGGTGACCCTATCAAAATTATTTGTGGTGATCCAGATGCCGAAGTCGGCAGCCCAGCCTACAAAGGAGCAGTTGAATGTTTATGGGAAGTGTTTGGCGGTACAACCACAGACCAAGGCTATAAAGTACTGAATGAGCGTGTCGGTTTAATTTACGGTGACTCAATTACCCTAGATCGCGCACAGCGTATTTTAGAAGGACTTGAAGCCAAAGGCTTTGCTTCAAACAACTTGGTATTTGGGATCGGCAGCTTTACCTATAACTACTTAACTCGCGATACCTTTGGGTTTGCTGTTAAAGCAACTTGGGGCCAAGTCAATGGTGTAGGCCGAGAGCTGTTTAAAGACCCGATTACTGACTCAGGCGTAAAAAAATCTGCGAAAGGTCTTTTACGCATCGAAGAAAGTGAAAATGGTTTTACCTTGTTTGATGAGCAAACAGCCGAACAAGAACAAGGCGGAGCACTAAAAACCGTCTTTGAAAATGGTAAACTTCAATATGAGTGTACTTTGGATCAAATTCGTGAGCGTTTATCCATCGCATAACTGAGTTTAGATGAGCCGTTGCATGAGTATCGGCTCGTCATTTTTATTGAGAGGCTGAACGTGACTATTCAAACTGAAGAAGAATTCCTTGCCAGTTATGATCGCCGAGATTATGACGCACCTTTACTCACGGTCGATATGGCTATTTTCTCGGTTTTTAATGGTCAGTTGCAGGTATTACTCATTAAGCGACCCAACTTTCCAGCCAAAGACCAATGGGCTTTACCGGGTGGTTTTGCCGATTTAACTCATGATCAAGACTTAATGGCCACAGCCTATCGTAAGCTGGTCGAAAAAACAGGGATTGCTTCACCTTACTTGGAACAAGTTGCTTCTGTGGGCAATGCAAAACGTGACCCGCGTGGCTGGGCTGTGACCATTTTGTATTTTGCTTTAATCGATTTTAATGCCTATCAACAGCAAGCATTGGCTGAGTACAGCGAATGGGTGCCTGTAGCAAAAGCAAAAGATTTCGCATTGGCGTTTGATCATAATGAATTGCTTAACTTGGCATTAGAGCGTTTAACCAATAAAACCCGCTATACCGCATTGCCAGCCAGTCTAATGCCCGAGTTGTTTACACTGACTGAGCTACAAACCATTTATGAAATTATTCTTGGGCAATCGTTAGAAAAAAAAGCTTTTAGACGCCGTATGATAGAAGCTGGCGCAGTGGAAGAAACTAACCAAAGTAAAATTGTGGGAAAACGACCAGCTCAGCTTTATCGCTATGCACTCGATTCATTTGATTTTATATTTCCTCGCTCACTCGAATTACCAAGAAATAAAGAGGATGTAGATAAGCAAAACTGAGCTTTCTGACTAGCGCATATTGATGCGCTTTGATTTATAATGCCGCGCTTATGATTGATGTCATGTTTTGATAAGCACTTTGCCTATGTCACACGTTTCTTCCTGCTTCCAGCAAAACCAGTTTTTTGTCTTAGTGGAATATCTCACTTCACTACATGAGATTTATCCTGTCAAACATGAGTTTGCGGGATATCCGGCGGCAATGACATTGGCAGATCGCGTACATTCAGATCATGATATTGCACCACTTGAGGCCAGCAAAAACTACCCTGACTCAATCGATAAAGTCTTGCACTTTTCAGGTAAGGCCCGAGACATACAAGACTTTGAGCAGTTTTTAGAGCAATCCAAAGCAGCTAATATTCAAAACTTATTATTGCTTACAGGTGACAAGCTGAAAGAGCATCATAATGGGCGAGATGGGCAGCCTCGTAGTCGATACTTAGAGTCTGTAAACGCCGTAATGGCTGCCAAGCAGGATGGCGGGTTTCGTATTGGTGTTGCTTTTAACCCATTTAAATATGTCGAAGCTGAGCGTGATGCACAGTACTTAAAACTACATAAGAAAATTAAAGCAGGCGCTGACTTTATCATTACCCAATTGGGCTATGACATTGAAGCCTTAAAACAAGCCAAATCATTTTTAACAAAGTACGACTATTCGCAGCAAATACTGGCTTGCGTCATGCCACTGACTTTGGGGCGTGCCAATTTTATGGTGAAACATAAAGTCGCGGGTATTGTGATTACCCCACACATGCTAAAAGTCTTGGCAGATGAAAAACAAGCAGGAAATACAGACCGCGTTTATTTACGCTGTGCTTTACAGATTTTGATATGTAAACATTTAGGGTTTGCAGGAATTCACTTATCTGCTTGCCATAAGCCAGAAGAGCAAATGTTGCTTGAAAGCTACATTGAGCAATACAGACATCTGGAGCTTAAAGCCTTAGAAGAGCTTTGGAATTCACTTTGGCAAGTCACTTCAGGCAAAGAGTTTTCGCCTGAAATTACTCGTTTTTCTCGTCAGCCAACGTCTAAACAATTAATTAAATATCGCCAATTGCATGTTATGCATGAAGCAATGTTTGGATCAAAAATTGCCAAAGGTGTAGGGCGGTTTATTTTTAAAGCATCTTTTTGGGAAAATGCTTTGGTCGCTAAAGTACTACTTAAAACAGAAATGCTCAGTAAACATAGCTTAGTGGGCTGTGAAAGCTGTGGTCAGTGTCGCCTAAGCGATACTTTATATATTTGCCCTGAAACGTGTCCAAAAGGTTTAGCCAACGGGCCTTGTGGCGGTACAACTTTAGACCGCTGCGAATTTGGTGACCGTGAATGCATTCATTCAGTCAAAGCAAGACTTGCAAAAGCGGTTGAACAAACTGAAATATTAAAAGAAAAACTCATTCCAACTGTGCCTATTGAAACTAGAGGAACTAGTTCTTGGAAAAATTGGTATTTAGCGACTGAGGCTTAAGTTTTGTATTACCCCTTGATTTGATTTTGTTAAACAATCAAATGGGAGGCTAAAACACGGCGATAATTTAAAAATAACAATTGTTTGGCTTAATTATGTTCAATCAAGATGACTACCGAGGAGTATACTTAAAGCGAATCTTTTGCGTTAAAAGGAAAGCTGTCTCAATGAAAAAGTTGGTTGCTGTACTTACTGTAATTGTTATTTTAACTGGATGCGTTTACGACCCTGTTAATTACGACAAAATACACGACCAAGAGTTCCAAGACC
>NZ_JRVL01000103.1:0-17722 GCF_054823985.1 Acinetobacter sp. GN11
ATAAGCCTAAAGCAATTTATGCTGACTCTCGCTCATCTCTGCTTTTAGCCATTCTAAAAATATACTCTTCCGTGGGTCTTCTTCAAAAGCGCTATCAGAAAGTAAATAATAGGCTGAACCGTCTTGTACAACTGGTGAAATTTTTTGCAGTACGTTCCACTCTAACTCTTTTTCAATCATATAAATTGAGATGACTGTTGCTCCGAGTCCGGCTAAGCAAGTGCAGATTAATAAAGTGATTGGTTCAATTTTATGTGCATTAGGTGTGATTCTTCTTTTTACTAAGTTTTAGTAAGACACTCATTTTATGGAAGAATAAGTTGCTTATGCTTATATATGGTTTGTACTTTTAAAAAGCTTTTTATAAGACTTTTCCAAAAGAGCTATTTAATTTTTAAGAAACTTTTTTATGCTTTGCTGTTAATATGAAAACGCATGATAGATTTTCCAATCCTTCATATTTCTATAAATCAAGGATGATGAGCGAATACATTTATTATGGAAATCAAACAAATAAAATATTTTTTGACGGTAGTTGAAGCAGGCAGTATTGGTAAAGCTGCCCAAAAACTCGATGTCGGTGCTTCGGCCATTAGTCAGCAAATTAGTAAGCTAGAACAAGAGTTAAGCATTCGCTTATTACAGCGTAATGCTTTTGGCGTCACGCCTACACCCGCGGGTCTGGCCTTTTTAAAACACTCTCAACTTATTTTGCGTCAAGTAAACTTCGCAATAGACGCTGCGCATTCAGCACGGCTATCAGGTCATGTCAGCCTTGGATTTCCACCAACCATTACCGCTTTAATTGGCATCCCTTTAATGAAACTAATGTCTGAACGCTATCCAGACATTCGTCTAGAAATTGTGGAAACCTTGTCGGGCAATCTAATTCAGTCAATTAATTCGCGTCAGCTTGATATTGCCATTATTTTTACCAATGAAATTGATAAACAGTGGTCGATACAACCGCTGGTACGCGAGCAAATGTATTTAATGGCACGAAAGGAAGTGCTCGAAAAATACGGCCTTGCCGAGTGCATCAAAAGTGGAATTATCCAGTCTCAACAAATTGGTGACATTCCCTTGGTGTTGCCACGGCAGCGTCATAGCTTAAGAAAACTACTTGAGCACAAGATTGGGCAGCTTAATGTCGTCTATGAAATTGATGGTCTACACTTACTCATGGACAGTCTGATTCACCTTGACCTTGCAAGTGTTCGTCCCGGAAGTGCTTGTCTGCAAGAATACAAACATAAACTTCAACTACTAAAATTGATCGATCCTGAAGTTGAGCGAATCAATTACTTGGTAAGCCTTGCCGAAGAAGAATTATCACCTGCGGCACTGGCTGCAAAATCGGCAATTAAAGCCTGTGTGAAAGAGTTGATTCAAAACCAAATTTGGCCGTGTTCTGAAATTATTTTATAAAGGGTCATTAATTTTATTAAATACCTAATTAATTTTGCCCTCTCACTCCCTCCTGCTTTTTAAGATTACATTTTCATCTGAATGATAAGTGAATTTCTGTTTATCGAATTATAGATGTGTAGTTTGAACTGGAAACAAGGCATCACATTTTCTACGAAGGACACCTTTAAATCTCATCTCTGACCCATTTGCTATTTAGGTTTATTGAATGAGTCGATTTAAGGCCCTCTATTGAAAATAGTGAATGTTTCCATTTTGTCAGGCCAAGGAGGTCTCCAATGGATGTCGTGAATAACCGTAGGGCTACTTTTAAAAAAATATTAAATGTAACGAGTGGCAACTTTTTAGAACAGTACGATTTTTTTCTTTTTGGTTTCTATGCCACTTATATCGCAGCAAAATTTTTCCACTCTGAAAATGAATATGTCTCTTTAATGATGACATTTACCGTATTTGCTGCGGGCTTTCTTATGCGTCCTCTCGGCGCTATTTTCTTGGGCGCTTATGTCGACAGAGTTGGTCGACGTAAAGGTCTTATTGTGACTTTAAGCCTTATGGCAATCGGAACCATCTTAATTACCTTTGTACCGGGTTATGAGACTATTGGTATTCTTGCACCAATTTTGGTGGTGATTGGACGTCTATTACAAGGCTTCTCGGCAGGTGTTGAATCTGGCGGTGTATCGATTTATCTAGCTGAGATTGCAACAGATAAAAACCGTGGATTTATCACAAGCTGGCAGTCTGGCAGCCAACAAATTGCGGTTGTATTTGCAGCATTACTTGGCTACTGGCTCAACACCATTTTAACTCATGCTCAAGTGGGTGAATGGGGCTGGCGTATTCCGTTCTTAATTGGTTGTCTGATTATTCCTTTAATCTTCTTGTTCCGCCGTACATTAGAAGAAACTGAAGACTTTAAAGCACAAAAAACTCATCCATCGACCAAAGAAATTTTCAGCACGCTTGCGAGCAACTGGCGCATCGTACTTGCGGGCATGATGATGAGTGCCATGACCACAACAACGTTCTACTTCATTACGGTTTACACCACGGTGTATGCAAAACGTACTTTAGAAATGTCGGTAACGGATAGTCTTTTAGCAACCGTATTTGTGGGTTTATCAAATTTCTTCTGGTTACCAATGGGTGGCTTACTTTCAGACAAAATTGGTCGTCGTCCAGTTTTAGTCGGCATCACAACCCTTGCCATCTTTACAACGTATCCAGTTTTAAGCTGGTTGGTGAGTGACATTAGTTTTACCAATCTGATTATTACGCTTGCTTACTTCTCGTTCTTCTTTGGTCTGTACAACGGCACCATGGTCGCAACGCTTGCCGAAGTAATGCCAAAACGCGTACGTACAGTCGGCTTCTCTTTAGCGTTCAGCCTTGCAGCAGCTATTTTTGGTGGCATGACTCCAATTGCATGTACATATCTAGTTGAACACACAGGCAACGCAAGTACACCAGCATTCTGGCTGATGTTAGCAGCGGTATGTAGCCTAATCTCAAGCTTATATCTATGTCGTGGTTCTAAGCAGAAGAATGCTGACCCGATTGCTGAACCTGCTAAGGTTAGCGCTTAAAACAACAACTTAACCTGAAATTTTAATGAACAGTACGGCGCATATTGCAGCCGTACTGTGCTCTCCTATCATTAAAGCGAGATACTATGAAAAAGTCCCCTATCTTCATGACTATTTGCCTAGCTGGTGCAGGCTTAGGATCAACCCTTGCTAACGCAGATACACTCGAAGTAATTAGCTCAGGCGGTTTCTATTCATCTATGGAAAAACTCATTCCGATATTTGAAAAGCAAACTGGTCACACGGTTCACCTTTCATCTGGTTCATCAATGGGCGCGTCGCCAACTGCTATTCCAAATCGACTCGATCGTGGTGAACATTTTGATGTGGTGGTGTTGGCTGCTCCTGAACTGAACAAGCTTGCAGAAAAAGGTTATGTCGACTCAAATTCACAAAGTGCTTTAGTCAATTCAAGTATTGGCATGGCTGTGCCTAAAGGTGCGCCAAAACCAGATATTAGCTCTGCTGCAAAATTCGAAAAGGTTTTATTAAATGCCAAGCACATCGGCTATTCAGCAAGTGCAAGCGGCACGCATCTTGAAAAAGATGTTTTCCCAAGCTTCCCACCTGTCGAATACAAAGTGATTTCTGGTAAAGCAGAAAAAGTGGTAGGTGACCGCGTTGCAAAACGTATTGCTGAAGGTCAGTTTGATATTGGTTTCCAGCAAATTAGTGAAATCAAACCTTTTACCGGCCAATATGGTCAAGTTGATTTAGTCGGTCCAATTCCTGCGCCTTATCAAAAAGTCACTGTATTTGCAGCAGGCATTGGTAAAAACTCTGAACATGAAAAAGTCGCAAAAGAGCTCATCAAATTTGTGAAATCGCCTCAAGCAACACAAATTATTGAAGAACAGGGTCTTGAGCAGGTTAAACAATAAAAGCTCTAAAAGGCAACATCTTGAGGTGATGTTGCCTTTACTCTTTTGGTGGTTTACTCAGCTCAATAGAACAAAATGTATAGCAATTAAACCAGTGTAGAATAATCAATAAAGGTCAATGTAGTATTTGCCGTGGAACTCAAACAATTAAAGTATTTTATTGCAGTGATCGAGTCAGGAAGCTTGGGTAAAGCTGCAAAAAATCTCGATATTGGAACGTCTGCATTAAGTCAGCAAATCTCAAAATTAGAAAGCGAACTTTCTATTCGCCTTTTACAGCGCACCGCCCTAGGTACAGTTCCCACCCCTGCGGGTTTAGCTTTTTTTCAACAGGTTCAACTTGCACTTAGGCACCTAGACCATGCCGTAGATTCTGCTCATTCTTCACGTTTAAGTGGACATGTTACCGTCGGTTTTTCTCCGAGTGTTGCAGCGGTTATTGGCACGCATTTTTTAAAACTCATGAGAAATCGCTATCCCGACATTAAAGTACGTTTAATTGAAGGCTTATCTGGTGATCTCAAAGCCTTGGTTAATGCAAGACAGCTCGATGTTGCAATCATCTTTAGTGACGATGTAGACCCACAATGGGCGATACAGCCTTTAGTCAAAGAACAGATGTTTTTAATTTCGCCTAAAGAAGTGCTGAGCCAGTACCACCTTGAAAGCTGTATAGACACTCAGACCATTACCCATTCACAGCTTAAAGAACTTCCTCTGATTTTACCGAGTCAACGACATGGACTACGCTTGTTGCTCGAACAAAAAATTCATCAGCTTAAAGTGGCCTATGAAATTGATGGGCTACATTTGCTAATGGAAAGCATTAGCCAACTTGAAATGGCAACCATCCAACCTGCGGGTGCAGCATTAAACTCTCGGCAAGACTTATGTTTACTGCGCGTTGTAGAACCTGCAATTGAACGTATTAACTATTTAATTAGTTTATCTGAAGAAGAAATCTCACCTGCCACTTTAGCTACTAAAGTGGTGATTCGTGCTTGTGTAACCAACTTGATTAATGAAAAGCGCTGGCCCGGTGCGGAACTCATAAACACTTAAGCTCTTAGTGTTTATTTTTACTAAACACCCATTCAAGCTTAGCCCCTCACTTGGCCTTCCCTTTTAAAGCTACATTAACCCTAGCTGAGAAAGGGAGAAATCCATGCATGATGTGATTGTAATTGGTGGTGGGAATGCCGCACTTTGTGCCGCGCTCACGGCAAAAGAAAGTGGCGCGTCTGTGCTTGTCATAGAAGCAGCACCTAAAGAATGGCGTGGTGGTAACTCACAACACACTCGTAACCTTCGCTGCATGCATGATGCTCCTCAAGATGTATTGGTCGATGCCTACCCCGAAGAAGAATATTGGCAAGACCTACTTAAAGTAACTGCCGGAAAAACTAATGAGCACTTAGCTCGTCTGGTTATTCGTAGCACGGCGACCTGTCGTGACTGGATGCGTAAACATGGTGTGAATTTTCAGCCACCTCTATCGGGTGCTTTGCATGTTGCACGTACCAATGCGTTTTTTATGGGTGGTGGTAAAGCCCTCATTAATGCGTATTACCGTAGTGCCCAAGAACTTGGTATTGAGATTTTATACAACACAAAAATTAAAGATTTAAAGTTAAACCAAGGACATTTTGAAGCTGCAATTGCTGAAGATGGTCGTGTGTTTAAAGCGAAAAGCTGTGTATTGGCCGCAGGTGGTTTTGAGTCAAATTTGGAGTGGTTAAGAGAAGCATGGGGACAAAATGAAAACGGCGAATGGCCTGCCGATAATTTCATTATTCGCGGAACCCGCTTTAATCAAGGCAACTTGCTCAAATTTATGATAGATCAAGGCGCCGATATTATTGGTGACCCATCACAATCGCATTGCGTGGCCGTAGATGCACGAGCACCGTTATATGATGGCGGTATCTGCACCCGTATTGACTGCGTTTCATTGGGTATTGTGGTCAATAACAAAGCCGAGCGTTTTTACGATGAGGGCGAAGACTTCTGGCCAAAACGTTATGCGATTTGGGGTCGCCTTGTTGCCAAACAACCGCAGCAAATTGCCTATTCGATTATTGATTCAAAAGCCATTGGGCGCTTTATGCCACCTGTGTTTGCGGGTGTAAAAGCAAATAGCATTCAAGAACTGGCTGAAAAAATCGGGCTAGATGCAAAAACCTTCTGTCACACGGTAGAAGAATTTAATCAAGCCTGTGTACAAGGCACCTTTAACCATACGATTTTAGACGACTGTACCACCGAAAATATTGTTCCCAACAAAACCCATTGGGCGGTTCCTCTCGATCGCCCACCGTTCTATGCCTATGCGCTTAAACCCGGCATTACCTTTACCTATTTAGGCTTAAAAGTCGAAGACGATGCTGCGGTACGTTTTAACAATAAAGCCAGCCGCAACCTGTTTGTCGCAGGTGAAATGATGGCAGGTAACGTACTTGGTCAGGGCTATACCGCAGGCGTTGGTATGTCGATTGGCACGACCTTTGGACGTATTGCCGGAAAAAATGCAGCCCACTATGCACTTACACAAGGAGTTGAACATGAATGCTAGTACTAAAGCCCTAATTCCAGTTGTTCAGCTCTCTGACCATGAGCAGGAAGTTCAAAGAGCGCTACAAATTTGTAATGCTTGTCGTTACTGTGAGTCGTTTTGTGCTGTATTTGCTGCGATGACCAAGCGTCTTGAGTTTAATCAAGCCGATATTCATTACCTCGCAAACCTTTGCCATAACTGTGGTGCATGTTTACACGCTTGCCAATATGCCCCGCCACATGAGTTTGGTGTAAACATTCCAAAAGCGATGGCGCAAGTACGTTTGGAAACTTACCAAGAGTTTGCTACACCGCAGCCTTTAGGCCGACTTTATAAGTCTGTCGGCATTCCTTTTGTTTCGGCGTTATCAGTTATTTTCTTTTTATGCATGTTAGCTGTGGTCTGGTACAAAGGCACCGACCTGTTTGCAGGCTATCAAGGTAATTTCTATGCGATTTTCCCGCATAACTTTTTAGCTCTATTGTTTGGAGCGACCTTTACAGTTGCGATTGTTTTGCTCGGTATCGGAATTAGTAAATTTTGGAGACAGACGTCTAAAGTTATTCACGGCAAAGTTGAGAAACCAGACCTTATTCAAGCCTCTCAAAATGTATTAACACTTAAATATTTAGATGGTGGACATGGCAAAGGCTGTAATGAGCAAGATGACCGTTATACCCAAATCCGCCGCGTGTTCCATCACATGACGTTTTATGGCTTTATGCTCTGCTTTGCAGCCACAGGCGTAGCGACTTTATATCACTACTTCCTTAACCTGCATGCGCCGTACCCTATCTTTAGCTTGCCTGTTATTTTAGGTACGTTGGGTGGGTTTGGCTTAGTTGTCGGGCCATCTGGCTTACTCTATTTAAATCTTAAACGCCATCCATTACATGGTGACCGCGAGCAAAAACCTGTAGATCGAGGCTTTATCTTCCTTCTACTTATCGTTAGCGCTTCAGGGCTAGCCCTCATGGCATTTCGCAATACCCCTTACATGGCACTTTTACTGATTTTCCATTTAGCTACGGTCATGACCTTCTTTATTACCATGCCATTTGGAAAGTTCGCACATGGTTTTTACCGTAGTGCTTCTCTACTCAAATTTGCCATCGAAGAACGTATTTCTAAAAAGTCATAATTTCATTCAAAAGTATTCACTATCTTGGTGTAGTGAATACTTTTATTATTTTTCAGCTCAAAACACTTCATGCCTTCCCTACTTTTTACTATTTAAAATTCCTAAGCCATACATCGGCCACTTGGTGCTCGCTTTAATATTATTAATCAGCATTGCCACCAAGACTAAAGACACGGCACCGACCAAAACAGGAAAAATTAAGAAACTCCACTCGTAATGTATGCTGCTCGCGGTAAGCAAAATAACCAGAGGATTGGCACCCGCAGGTGGATGAACACATTTAAACACTTGCATAAGTGCAATAGCACAGCCCACTGATAAAGCAATTGTAAAAATGGAAACACCGACAAATTTTAGAAAAAACAAACCTACAAAAGCCGAGATAAAATGCCCAAATATGATATTTCTCGGCTGTGCCAAAGGTGACTGAGACACGGTATAAAGCAGTACACAAGTCGCACCAAACGGCGCCATGATAAAAATATTGTGTGTGAGCTTACTCAACCACAACAGTATAAAAATACTGACTGTACCCCCAATAAGACTTCTTAAAATATCAATTTTATTGGGCGATGGGGCTAGTTTTTCTTTGCCATAAAAGATCGAGAACATGGGTTGTATTCCTCAAACAAAAAGTTGCTTTTTAAAAAGCATATAGATAAAATTCCAAATAGTACAGATCTGTACTATTTTATTTTTTGGAAAAGACACATGTCAAAATCTGCCTTAAAAATATTAGATACAGCCGAGAAGTTATTTAACGAAAATAGTTTTGTCGGGGTTGGTGTCGACCTGATTCGCGATGAATCCGGTTGTTCCAAAACCACCATGTACACGTACTATAAAAATAAGAATCAACTGGTTAAGTCTGTACTCGTTGCTCGTGATGAACGGTTTAAGCAAAGTCTTTTAGGCTATGTGGGAGATACAACAGGGTCAGAGGCCATCAATAAAATTCTTGATTGGCATACCAATTGGTTTAGGCAGGATTTTTTTAAAGGCTGTTTATTTGTAAGAGCGGTCGCTGAATCTAACCAAGATGATCAAGACATTATTTCTATTTCTAAAGCCCATAAACAATGGATTAAAGTACTGATTGCGGAAAACTGCAATATACCCAATGGTGAAGCTTTATCTGAGCTGATCTACACGGTTATTGAAGGCCTCATTAGCCGCTTTTTAGTCGATGGTTTCGATGAAACACTTGCGATAAATATGAAAAATTCTATTAATCAATTATTTAATATTCATCAACATTAGCATGAGAACTTAAAATGGAAGTGGACCATATTTTTATTTGTGTACAATCAGGCGCTCCCGAAGCTGAAACTTTAAAAAAATTTGGTCTAACAGAAGGCTCATCCAATAAGCACCCAGGTCAAGGTACAGAAAATAGACGTTTTTTCTTTAAAAATAGCTTTATCGAATTAATCTTTTTAAATAACCCAGAAGAAGCTTCAAGTGATCTAACCAAACCCACCCTGCTCTTTGAACGACTCAGTGCTCAAGATAATATCGCTTCCCCTTTTGGTATTTGTTTTAGACCTAAAAATAAAGATGATAATGGTGCAAAATTTCCTAATTGGGTTTACAAGCCAAGCTATTTACCAGCCAGCTTAGAAGTAAATGTTGCCAAAGATTCTGTGGTATCTGAGCCAATGTGGTTCTTCCTTTCATTTGCTTCACGACCAGACCTTGCTGCGAAAGAAAAACAACAACCACTTGTGCATAGCAAAGATTTATCAGAAATCACCGCGATTAAGGTTTCTATTCCAAATCTAGAGCAGCATCCGACTTCGTTACTGTTCAATTCGCTTGATAGTTTTGAAGTGACTGATGGATCGGAGCATTTAATGGAAATTAGTTTTGATCATGAACCTCAAGGAATAATTCATGATTTTAGACCAGAGCTTCCGCTTATTTTTAAATATTAAGACTCTGATTTTCTAATAATAAAAACTGTGATTTATTACCAATCACAGTTTTTTTATTTATATTGAATTACATTAAAAGCATCAATGAATTAAGCTATCTTTCCATCAATAATGCCCTTCTCCTTTAACGCGGCGAGTTCTTCTGCTGTTTTAAATCTCGATAAGATTTGAGCAGTATGTTCACCTAGCTCTGGTGGTGCATGATGATATTCAACTGGAGTATCAGACAACTTGATGGGTGAACCTATGGTTTGGAAGTTTTCATTTAAACGATGAGGAATATTCACCACTAAATTGCGATGCACAATTTGTGGTTCAGCCAAAGCATCTTCAATAGAGTTGATAACACCTACAGGTACTTTAAGCGCATGAATCATCTCGACCCATTCTTTGGCAGTTTTATGCAAAAAGTGCTCCGACAATAAAGGAATTAGTTCATCTCGATATTTGACGCGGTCCTGATTACGGACAAACTTTTCATTTTCGAGTAACTCTGGATAACCAATCGCAATACACAAATCTTTAAACTGCTTGTCATTACCGCAAGCAATAATAAATTCTTTATCTTTAGCCTTAAAAGTTTGATACGGCACAATACTTGGGTGTTGATTACCCATGCGCTGCGGGGCTTTACCTGAAGCTAAATAATTCATTCCCTGATTTGCCAATGCCGCGACCTGCACATCAAGGAGCGACATATCAATATATTGACCGCGTCCCGTGTGTGAGCGTGCAATCAAGGCAGCTTGAATGGCAATGGTGGAGTACAATCCAGTTTGAATGTCTACAACAGCCACTCCAACTTTTTGCGCACCACCGCCTGCCACATCATCAGGCTCGCCAGTAATGCTCATTAAGCCAGACATACCCTGAATAATAAAATCATAGCCGGGTTCTTCTGCACGTGGGCCATCTTGCCCAAACCCAGTAATCGAGCAATAAACAATGTTCTGGTTCAGCTCACTTAAGGAAGCATAGTCCAAACCATATTTAGCCAAAGACCCTGTCTTATAATTTTCAATGACGACATCGGCAGTCTTGGCAATTTCATAAATTAAGGCCTGACCTTCGGGGGTGGTAATGTCTACAGCAACTGAATATTTATTGCGGTTAGTACACTGGAAATAGCCAGATTCTCGCGTCATGTTTCCGTCTTGATCGGGCATCCATGGTGGCCCCCACATGCGGGTGTCATCACCTACTCGAGGACGTTCAATTTTAATCACTTCCGCGCCAAGGTCTGCCAAGATCTGTCCGCACCAAGGCCCTGCAAGCACACGACTTAAATCTAAAACCCGAATTCCTTGTAATGCACCCATAACGATACCCTTATCTTTTTAGAAGGTACTCAACGCACCTTCCTGTCATTGTTTATGATTGTTTTTGCGGATCGTACTGACGATCTTTAATAAATAAACCCGGCAACACACCTGCAACAAAATACGCAGCGCCCATCACAATAAAGGCCATGGTAAACGTACCACCCGATGCCAAGAAACCAATGGTGGCTGGTGCAATAGCGGCCCCGACACGACCAATGTTATAGGCACCGCCAATGGCTGTTCCGCGCACATCGGTTGAAAAACTTTCAGCCATATAAGTCGCATTTACACCATATGGAATGCCATATAAGAAGCCAAAAGTGATTAATAAATACAAAATATTGTCAGGGGTATTAAAGAAAATAATGATCGGCAAGAACACGGCGCTGGCAATTGTTCCAAACACAAAAACAGCACGGCGGTTAAATTTGTCAGCAAGATAACCCGCTAAAATTTTGCCTAAAATCATTGCGGTATATGAACCCACCATATAACTGGTTAAGTTTTTAAAGTTCATATGCACTTCTGTTTCTAAATAACTTGGCATCCAGTTGTTAATGCCGTAATAACCAAACTGTAAGAAGAATGCAGTGGTCATCCACAACAAGAACATTTTACGGTGCTTAAAGTTATTAAAAATTTGCTTATAGATACTGCCACTTTTCGGCTTTTCATCCGCCACAATTTCTTTAGGCTGCCTGTTGCCTTGTAAACTTTCAATTTTGGTGAGCTGCCAAGATTTTGGCTCTGGCACATAGCGTTGCAGGAAAATATTAACGAAAGCAGGTACTACGGTCAGGAAGAATAAAACGCGCCAGCCATGATCTGGAATAATTGCGCCAGCTAATAACGTCGCAGCAATATAACCTACGGTTTGACCTGTCTGTAATGTACCCAAGACCGTTGTACGGTAAGTAGTTGGTACATATTCAGCCATTAAGGTATTACAAGCCATATAGAGTGCTCCAATACCCAAAGCACCAATAAAACGTAAGGCCATAAATTGCTCGAAGCTTTGTGTAAAGCCCAATAAACAGGTCGCTACCGAAAAGAAGGTTACTGAGTTGGCAATGGTTCGAACACGGCCAAACTTGTCACATGCCCAGCCTCCCAAAATACCGCCAATACCCATACCTGCCAAAGAAGCACTACCTAAGGCACCTGCTTGAAAGGTACTTAAACCAAACTCTGCCTTTAAACTGGTCAAGCTATAAGACAACAGCATAATATCAATGCCATCGACCACCATTGCAAAATAGGCAAATAACAACGCCCATTTCCATGTATGAGGGCCAATCTTTTCATATGTTCCAAGGTTACTTGGAAATGTATTTCTTAATTCTTTCGATATTACTTGAACGTCATTGTTCATCTTTAGTTCCTCATTTTCCCAAATGAGTCATCGATAGCTTACTTATGTTTTCTGTATGACTTAATTTTATATAATTTTCACCATCTTACATTTAGTTTTAAGTACACAGAGGCGTATCTTTACATGAGTATCCTTACGATGAATCTTGTCATTATCCATAAATTTTTGCGTAAAAATCCCTAAAGGTGTTCTCGAAAGAACACCTCTATCTTTTAAATGAATGAGTTAGTTACTAAATGCTGCAATGCCTGTTTGTGCACGACCTAGAATTAAGGCATGAACGTCATGTGTACCTTCATAGGTATTTACGACTTCAAGATTAACCAAATGACGTGCTACACCAAACTCGTCACTAATGCCGTTTCCGCCCATCATGTCACGTGCCATACGAGCAATATCAAGTGCTTTACCACAGTTGTTACGCTTAATTAGAGATGTACCTTCAACTGATGCAATGCCTTCATCTTTCATACGGCCGAAACGTAACGCTACTTGTAAACCCAAAGCAATTTCTGTTTGCATATCTGCCAGTTTCTTTTGGATTAATTGATTTGCAGCCAATGGACGACCAAATTGTTTACGATCCATGGTGTATTGATGTGCAGTATGCCAGCAGAACTCGGCAGCACCCATTGCGCCCCATGCAATGCCATAACGGGCGCTATTTAGACAGGTAAATGGACCTTTTAAACCTCGAATTTCAGGAAAAGCATTTTCTTCAGGTACAAATACGTTATCCATCACGATTTCACCTGTAATGGATGCACGTAAACCAACCTTGCCATGAATGGCAGGCGCAGATAGACCTTCCCAACCCTTTTCTAAAATGAAGCCGCGAATATCACCGACATTACCTTCAGCAGAAACTTCTTTTGCCCAAACGACAAATACATCGGCAATGGGGCTATTGGTAATCCACATTTTTGCGCCACTTAAACGATAACCACCGTCAACTTTTTTAGCACGGGTAATCATACTGCCTGGGTCTGAGCCATGGTCAGGTTCAGTCAAACCAAAACAGCCAATGTATTCACCAGTGGCAAGTTTAGGTAAGTACTTCTGCTTTTGCTCTTCACTACCAAATTCATGAATCGGAACCATCACCAATGAGCTTTGTACACTCGCCATAGAGCGGTAGCCCGAATCCACATATTCAATTTCACGCGCAACCAAGCCATAACTCACATAGTTCAAACCCGCACCGCCATATTGCTCAGGAATGGTTGGACCCAGTAAGCCGAGCTCTCCCATTTCACGAAAAATAGATGGATCTGTTGTTTCATGACGGAATTGTTCAAGTACACGGGGTTGCAAGCGTTCTTGGCAATAGGCATGAGCCGCATCACGAATCATGCGCTCATCTTCGGTAAGCTGTTGCTCAATTAAAAATGGGTCTTGCCAGTTAAATTGAACTTTTGCTTTTTTTGTTGTCACCATGTGATTCATCGCATCCTCTGCTTGATTTGATCTTCTTTATTTAACTCGATGTTATGCGTGAAAAATGCAGTAATCAAACGATAAATCTTCATGCAGATATGCGACTTATGCATACTTAAAATAAGTAGGATTAAATTTAGATATTTAATTCATTGTATTTCATTAAAAATGGCTTATTTTTATACTAAACTCCGATATCTGCATTTAGGTCATATGCTGTTTTGAAATATGACGACAAATAAAAGGATTTATTTATGCGAAGAAGTATCCCTTCAATTCAGGGCCTGATTTGCTTTGAAAGTGCAGCAAAACATCTAAGTTATACCTATGCTGCGCAAGAGTTATGTATTACTCAAAGTGCGGTCTCTCGTCAAATTCAGCAGCTAGAAGACTTCTTGGGAGTTGAATTATTCATACGCACTCGGCACGGCGTCGAGTTAACTATTGCGGGCCAACAATATTTTAAAAGCATTAAGCCTTACTTATTAGGACTAGAGAAATGTACGGCCGATGTCATTTCTCATAAAGGTTTAGGTGGAACATTAAAGTTAGGTGTTGTTCCTACATTTGCAACGCGCTGGCTATTACCCAAACTTCATCTTTTAAATCAAAAACACCCTGAAATTACGGTTCACTTAGAAACCAGTACCAAGCCATTTTTATTTAATGACAATATTTTTGACGCTGCTATTTTTGCAGGTACGCAGCAGCAAATTAACCACTGGCCTGGCATACAAGCACACTATTTAATGGATGAAGAAATTGTACCTGTTTGCTCCCCAAGACTAATCAAAAAGTATTTTCCAGATGCAGTGATGATCAATGAAAATACCTATGATCTAAACTCAGAAGATTTATTGAAAATCCCCTTACTACAACAAACCACTCGGCCTAGCATTTGGCAAGAATGGTTTCTCACCCATCACATGCAACACCCAAAGCCTTTGGATGGACAACGCCATGAGTTATTTTCAATGCTTGCGGTTGCTGCCAGCCATGACATGGGAATGGCCTTAATTCCACAAATGTTGATTGAGTCTGAACTACAAAAAAAAGAACTGGTGATTGTTTCTAATAAAAAACTAAAAGGCAGCCGAAAGTACTACCTCATCCATTCGAGCCAAGACATCTCACCGACCATTCAAAAATTTGTTGAGTGGATTTACCAAGAACTAGAACAACTAAAGACCAATACAAATTAGCTGAGCCTCTTTGTGCGATCTATACCCATAAAAAAAGATTGTGATTGATAAGATCACAATCTTTTAGTTAAACGTAAATAACTTTGAATTAATGACTCATTAATTGAATATCTGAACCACTACGTTTCGGGTCAATCAAGATTTTGGCGTGCTGCTCAGGGTCACGTAACGCTTCAAATGCACTGGTAACCCCCTCTAAACCGACAACACCAGTAATGAGCGGTGAACAATTCACTTTACCTTCTGCAATCATGTGTAGCGCATCTCGAAACTCAAGCGGTGTATAACCCAACACGAACTGAATTTCTAACTCTTTATTAATTGCAAGTGCGGGTTCGATTTTGTCACTTTGCATGCAGACGCCCACCCCGACAATCCGGGAAAACAAAGGTGCACCTTCAATAATTTGCTGTAAAACACCCGGCACACCCACACATTCAAAAATAACAGGACGTTTTGGCAGAGCACCTAACTTATCAATCATGCGCCATCCATGCCACCACGGTAAGCGTGTCGCTTGCAACTTATCAAACAGTCCCATGCCCATGTTAATGGCATCAGAAACATTGCCAAGCAAACCAAACTCTTTCCAGTTGGCAAATGGTGATGTCTCTTTAGGGTCTACCACAATATCCGCACCACATTGCTCGGCAAGCTTACGGCGGTTTGGTGAAAAGTCACTGGCAACTACAGTTTTAACTCCAGCCGCTTTAAGCATTAATATGACACCTAGCCCGACAGGACCACAGCCAATTACAATTGCAGGTTCACCAGTTTTCACACGGCTACGGCGAACAGCATGCAATGCAACCGCCATAGGTTCAGTCATGGCAGCACTATCCGCATCCAGACCATTGGGTACTTCAAACATCAAGCTTGATTGAGCCAATACTTGCTCGGCATAACCACCCGAAGCATTTGGAGAAAGCCCTGTAGACAAATAGCCATGCTGATCTACATTTAAAAGAGGCATTGCACAAACGAGTGTATCGGCTTTGAATTTATGACGTGTTTTTGGACCGTAGTCTAAAACCTTGCCACAAAACTCATGTCCCAATACAAACGGATCTGTAGACTTAGCTAAACCATGAAACCCGACACGTGCAGCCAAATCATGCATATGGTCGCAGTGGTGCTGCATATGTAAATCTGAACCACAGATCCCACATCGCACCACTTCCAATAACACCTGTCCTTTTGCAGGCGTTAATTTCGGCTGATCTACCACTTGTAATTTTGCTTGATGACAAAGTACCGACTTCATTTGAGTGCTTCCTATTTCTTCTTTTTCATTTACTTGCCAGAAATAGATTTCTACAGATAAATTAATCGCTTTATCGGTTTGGTCTTTAGCAAGCCTTTATTCATCTTTACAACTAAAAAGCAAAATACCAATGACCATTCTTCAGCCAATCTATTGTTGAAGAGTCAACAAAAACAGGCGCAGCGAAATTAAAAACAATAAAAATCTTGGTGTTTGTATCTTACACAGACTGCGTTGTCTTCTTAGGCCAGAACAATGTCATCAAAATTAAAACTTATACAAATATAGTAACTTCAAAAAACTCAACTCAATGCTTTTCACAAAAACATAGCAAATCCAAACTTTTATCAGCAGCTCTAAACAGGCATGATGAATTAAGACAAATTGATAAGAAGAAATCTATGATTACAAAAACGCTTCCGCTTACAGATATACACCGCCACCTTGATGGCAACATTCGCATTCAAACCATTTTAGAATTGGGCCAACAGTACCATTTAGATTTACCTGCTTACGACATTGAATCTTTACGACCACACGTACAAGTGATGGATAACCAACCTGACTTATTAAGTTTTTTATCTAAGCTCGATTGGGGCGTAAAAGTATTAGCCAGTTTAGATGCCTGTAAGCGTATTGCATTTGAAAACATGCAGGATGCTGCCCAACAAGGACTAGACTATGTAGAGCTGCGTTTTTCACCAGGTTATATGGGAATGACCCATCAACTCCCTCTTGAAGGCGTTGTTGAAGCGGTTATTGCTGGAGTCAAAGAAGGCAGTCAGGCGTACGGCGTAAAAGCGAACCTAATTGGCATTATGAGTCGTACTTTTGGTCAGGAAGCTTGCGAAAAAGAATTAAATGCCCTACTCACCCATAAAAATGATATTAAAGCGTTGGATCTTGCTGGAGACGAGCTTGGTTTTCCGGGCAATTTATTTATTGATCACTTTAAAAAAGCGCGTGATGCAGGTTGGCATATTACGGTACATGCAGGCGAAGCTGCTGGCCCAGAAAGTATTTGGCAAGCCATTGAAGAATTAGGTGCTGAACGAATTGGGCATGGTGTTAAGGCAGTTCAAGATTTAAAACTTTTAGATTATTTGGCTAAACATGAGATTGGTATTGAATCTTGTCTCACTTCAAATATTCAAACAAACACAGTGCCTTCTTTAGCAGAGCACCCATTAAAGACTTTTTTAGAACATGGTGTACTTGCCACTATTAATACGGATGACCCTGCAGTAGAAGGCATTGAGATACAACATGAATATTTAACTGCTGCCCCATTGGCAGGTTTAAGTCCTGAGCAAATTTATACAGCTCAAGAAAATGGACTTAAAATCGCATTTTTATCAGATCAAGAAAAAGATGAATTAAGACAGAAATATCAATAACAGAGAACAGAGAACAGAGAACAGAGCTTATATAAACACGTTCAAATATTGGAGTACGATTGAATTAAAATTTCGAACTAGAAAACAAAAAAATTCCTTCTATCGATAAGATAAGAAGAAATTCTTTTCAATCTTTGGGATATCTTTTAAAGCTTTAACGCTTTTAAAATATGGTCGGAGCAGTAGGATTCGAACCTACGA